>DASVWH010000138.1:0-16909 GCA_036389715.1 Pyrinomonadaceae bacterium
CAACGTCGAGGCATACACCGTCAACGGCAGCATTCACGTCGCCACCTCCGGTTATGCGCGCGCCAGGACCATCAACGGCTCGATTGACGCGCTGCTCGGGAACGCGGACTGGACCGAGCCGCTTCAGCTCAAAACGATGAACGGCAACATCAACGTCGAGCTGCCCTCGACGGCGAGCACGCAGGTCAGGGCGGAAACTTATCACGGAGATATTTCGCTCGGCGCTCAGACAAAGGTCGCGACCGAGGGAGGGCTCAAGACCGCCTCTTCGACCATCGGCAGCGGGGAGCGAGAGCTGATTCTCTCGACCGTGCGCGGGACCATCAACCTGCGCCGCACGCCGTAGCTCAATCTGAAGAGTGCGCAAGCCTTTCGCCCGCGCGTGAAATTTCAGAGCAGCTTTGTCGCAAGGAAGCTCAAAGGTAATCGAAGCCTTCCTCGTCAGTCGCGGCGTTCGACGCCGGGCGGGTGCGACCGACGGGGCCTGAGGCCGAAGAGGGAGAAGACAATGAGGAGCATGATTTCAGCACTCGTCGCGGCTGCTATGGCCATCCTGATAGCCGACAGTAGTCCAATTACACCAACGATTGGAAAAGAGATGAACACTCAGCAGACCAATGAAAACGTCAGCGAGGAATTCCACCAGACTTACACTCTGGCTGCGGGCGGGCGCGTCAGCGTGAGAAACGTCGTCGGGCCTGTGCGGATTACGGCCTGGGACCGCGACGAGGTCCGCGTTGACGCCGTCAAGCGCGCGCCGAGCCAGGAGATTCTGGCCGAAGCGCAGATCAAAGTTGACGCGCGGCCCGACATTATCGAGATCGAGACGAAATATCCCATCAACAGCAACAACAAGCCCGCGAGCGTCGAATACACCATCAACGTCCCTCGCACGGCGCGGCTCGAAAGGGTCGAGATCGTCACGGGCGAGCTGGAGATTGATAATGTGGCGGGCGTCGTTTCCGCCTCGAACACGAACGGCCAGATCATCGCGCGCGGCCTCTCAAGCGAAGCCCGGCTCTCGACCGTCAACGGTCGTCTCGAAGCCTCGTTTGCCGATTTGAACAGGGCGCAGGCCATCCTGCTCAAGTCCGTCAACGGGCAGATAACCCTGCGGCTGCCCGGCAATGCCAACGCGGACCTCAAGGCACAGAGTATGCGCGGGCGGATTAAAAATGATTTCGGCCTGACGGCCAATCGCGGCGACCTGAGCGGAACCAGCCTGGCCGGTGTCATCGGGCAGGGCGGCGCGCGCATCACGCTCGACAATATGAACGGGGGCATCTCAATCCTCCGCTCCAACGGCACTGCCCCGTAGAGAGATTTCAGCGTCTGGCGAGAGTTGAAAACGGCTGGCGGTTGACTGCGGGGCTGCGCCACGCTCCTCGCAATCCTTTGCCACGCTTTCCGGGACAGGGCCTTCAAGCACTGCGTTTGGCAGGCTGACCGGCGCTCTTACCCGGTCGGCCCGTGGGCCGCGTGAGAGCCGTTTTCCGTAGAGCTTTTAGCCGGGCGTCGGCCGCGGCGAAGCATCCACACCTGCAAGAAAATTCAAGCGCTACAACTTAACCCTGCGCGGTGGGCTTCGGTCCCCGCGCAAGGGTTTTCTGCACAGAAGCCGCATTCTCTGAGAGGGATTGCGGTTGCCGTCCGGTCTCGCGGTGTGCCCGTCTCCTTGGCGCTTCAAAAGGGCGGCCCGGACAAGCCCGGATGTCTTGCTCAAACAATAAGGTGGACCAGCGGGAGCAGAGTCCTGAAGGATTGGCTCCAATTTAAAAGAGGTGTAAAAGCTCATGAAATTAATTTCGCTTCTCTCCAAATACTCGAAGGGTTTGGTGATCCTCTCCCTGCTTGCCGGGGTCATCGCCGGGGCCAGTAACGCCGGTTTGATTGCCGTCATCAACGGCATTCTCTCCAGAAGCGAATTATCCGTCTCGACGCTGACGTGGGCCTTCATCGCGCTCTGCCTGCTGGCCCCGGTCAGCAAGTTCGTCTCGCAGACGCTGCTCGTCCGCCTCTCGCAAAAAGTGGTCTTCGACATCAGGATGCTCCTGAGCCGCAGGATTCTCTCCGCGCCGCTGCGCCGCCTTGAAGAGCTTGGCCCGCACCGCCTGCTGTCGCTGCTCACCGAAGACGTTAATGTGATTATCAGCGCCTTGATTAACATTCCGATGGTCTGCACGCAGATGACGATTCTCATCGGTTGTGCGATCTACCTGGCGATACTCTCCTGGCAGTTGCTGCTCATCGTGCTGGTCTTTCTGGTTATCGGAATGTTCAGCTACAAGCTGCTGGTCAGCCGGGGCGCACCCTACTTCAAAAAGGCGCGGGAACAGCAGGACGTGCTCTTCGGCCACTTCCGCGCCCTGACCGAAGGCTCAAAAGAGCTGAAGCTACACCGCCGCCGCCGCCAGACCTTCCTCTCCGATGTGCTTGAGCGCACGGCCAACTCGCTGCGCCAGTACAACGTGAAAGGGAGCCTGGTCTTTACCGCCGCGGGCAGCGGAGTCCAGTTCCTGCAATTCGCCCTCGTCGGTCTGACCCTACTCGTCATCCCGCGCTTTATCACCATTGACCGCCACGTCATGACGGGCTACACGCTGATCCTCCTCTACATGCTCATCCCCGTGGACATTATCACCTCCATGACTCCGCTGCTCAGCCGGGCCAGCATCGCGCTCCAGAAGGCCGAATCGCTGGGCGGACGGTTGGCCGCCGATTCGACCGAAGAGAATGTCAATGTTCCTTTGATGAACGAGAGGTGGAAGAGCCTGGACCTGGTCGGCGTGACGCACACCTACCACCGCGAACAGGAGGACGATCACTTCACGCTCGGGCCCATTGACCTCAGCTTCAGGCCGGGCGAGCTGGTCTTCATGGTCGGCGGCAACGGCAGCGGCAAGACGACTCTGGCGAAACTTTTGACCGGGCTCTATTATCCCGAATCCGGCGAGATACGCTTTAACGGAGAGCCCATCACGGATGAAAACAGGGAGTTCTATCGCCAGCACTTCTCGGTCGTCTTCTCCGACTTCTTCCTCTTCGAGAGCCTGCTCGGCCTGGAAGTCCCGGAACTGGATGAGCGCGCGCGCAAATACCTCGGGCAGCTGCTCCTGAGCCGCAAGGTGCAGGTTAAAGACGGGCAGCTTTCGACTACGCAGTTGTCACAGGGCCAGCGCAAGCGGCTCGCCCTGCTGACGGCGTATCTCGAAGACCGCCCCATCTATCTCTTCGACGAATGGGCCGCCGACCAGGACCCGCAATTCAAAGAGGTCTTCTACCTGCAACTGCTCCCCGAACTCAAGGCGCAGAATAAGACCGTGATCGTGATTAGCCACGACGACCAGTATTACCACATCGCTGATCGCATCATTAAGCTGGACTTCGGCCAGGTTGATTTTGCAAACCAGTTCAGCTATCTGGGGAGCGCCGCGGAGACAAGCCTGCTGGCCGACGAGCAGGCCATGCCGATCAAGCTCCGGGAATAGTCCGGGCCCGGCTCAAAGGGCGTGCAATGGCTGCGGGCCGCTTTTCTAACGAGCACAGAAGAGGTGAATCCCATGACGACACAACCACTCTATCTCAAGCAGAATGTTTTGGTGGAGCCGATGGTCAACCAGTGGTATGCCTGGTCCGGCCTGATCGCGCCCGCGACGGCGGCCATGTATATCGCCAATTCGCACGTTAAAATCATGCAGTCTTTCGTCGCCGCGCCGCAGGTGCATGTCTCCGCGCTGAAAAATCCGGCGATGAGGGGCGGCCCGTTCATCAACTGCGACGCCAGCAGAGCGCCCGAAATCAAGAACCTTCTGAGAAAGACGCAGGACGAGCAGGCGCACATGTTGAAGCTGGCCGAAGCCATCCAGAAGTTCAACGAGACTCTGGCGGGCGAGGCCAACGGTTTCTCTCTCGAACCCGTCTACCAGAAGATGCCCGAGGAGCTTAAAGGCTACGTCGAGCTGGTCTACGATCTGAACAACCACTCTTCGATGCGCCTGATCGAAGGGCTGCTCTACAAGAGCCCTTACTACAACACCAGGACGCAAAGCGTGGCGCTCTCGCTGGTCGAGCACGATGATCGCCCCTTTGCTCTGAGCACTCCCATTCTCGCGGACGACGGGCGCATCTTCCTGCCTCTCCCGTTCAGTTCCGAGAGTCTTGACGAGCTTTTCAAGATGAAGCAGACGCCGCAGCCGCTCTCCTTCATCAAGGAGGTGCTTCAGGTGCGCGACGAAGAGGCCGGGCTCTTCTCCTCATTCTTCACGGAAGAGCCGCCCGCGCCCGTCCGAAAGTATGATGGCGATGGCGTGCGGATTCGCTATTTCGGTCACGCCTGCGTGCTCATCGAGTCGAAGGAGGTCAGCGTTTTGACCGACCCCGTCGTCAGCTATAAGCACGGCAACGGAATCTTCCGCTACACCTACGAGGATTTGCCGGAGACCCTGGACTATGTGCTCATCACGCATAATCACCAGGACCACTGCATGTTCGAGACGCTGCTTCAGCTGCGCCATAAAATCAGAAACATCATCGTGCCGAAGAACAACGGCGGCGGGCTGGCCGACCCGTCTCTCAAGCTGGTGCTGCAAAACATAGGCTTCAAACAGGTGAGAGAACTCGACGAGATGGAGACGGTGGAGGTCGAAGGCGGTTATCTGATGGGCCTGCCCTTTCTCGGCGAGCACGCCGACCTCAACATCAGAAGCAAGATGGCTTACCTGACCAGGCTCAAGGGCAAGTCCATCCTGTGCGCGGCGGATTCAAACAACATAGAGCCGCGGCTCTACCAGCACATACACGAGGTGACGGGCGATGTTGATGCCGTGTTTGTCGGGATGGAATGCGACGGCGGCCCGCTCTCCTGGCTCTATGGGCCATTGATGACGAAGCCGCTGGCGCGCAAACAGGACCAATCGAGGAGGCTTGACGGCTCAGACTTCGAGAAGGCGCTGAACCTGATCGAGCGTTTGCGGCCCGGCCACGTCTATGTTTACGCGATGGGGCAGGAGCCCTGGCTGACCTACCTGACCTCCATCCAGTACACGGATGAGTCGCGCCCGATAACCGAGTCGAACAGGCTGGTGACGGAGTGTCGAGGGCGCGGGC
Source organism: Pyrinomonadaceae bacterium (assembly GCA_036389715.1). Lineage (GTDB taxonomy): Bacteria > Acidobacteriota > Blastocatellia > Pyrinomonadales > Pyrinomonadaceae > DASVWH01. Next base: position 5,107 of record DASVWH010000138.1, read on the forward strand.
TCGATTCCGAACGCCTCTTCGGGAGCAAGGAGATTCTCTTTTAGCTCGTCGCCCTTTCGGGCTTTCAACTCGCCTCGCGCAGAGTTTCCCTCAAACAGAAGAAACAGCAGTCCCGAGCCGTCGGCCAGGCCCTTTGCCCTCCGCGACTCTTGAAATCCCCTGCGAGCCGTAACGAAAGATGTCGTCCTCAAACCAAAGGAGTTCAAGCATGGCAAGTAAACCACTCTGGAAAAGAATCGCGTCGCCAATCCTGGGCGCGGTGATGACGCTACTGCACATTATCCCCGCATTGCTCTTTGCCCTGAAGGTCAAACTCGGTTACATCAAGGGCCGGTACCTGGACTTCGTTCCGCGCGAGGACGATATCTTCGTCGCCAGTTATCCTCGCTCCGGCACTACCCTGATCCAGATGATCGTCTATCAATTGACGACCGACGGGAAGCTCGACTTCACGCACATCTCTGAGCGCATCCCGTGGTTCGAGCGCGCCTTTGCCTACGGCAAGAGCTTCGAGCAGATGGCCTCGCCGCGCATCTTCAAGACGCATCTCCGCTACGGGTCCGTGCCGAAGCGCCCGTGCCGCAGCATCTACGTCGCGCGCAACGGTAAGGACGTGGCCGTCTCTTACTTCCACTTCTACCAATCGCACATGAAGTATCGCGGCGACTTTCGCGGGTTCTTCCAGCGCTTCCTCCGCGGTAAACTGCTCTACGGCTCATGGTTCAAGCACGTCGCCAGCTGGTGGAAGAATCGGGAGGACCCGAACGTCCTCTTTATCACTTACGAAGAACTCGTCGGCGACATGGAAAGCTCTATTCGCAAGATTATAGCTTTCTGCGGCCTGACCGTTAGCGAAGAGCACCTGCAAAGAACCCTGGAAACGTGCAGCTTTGAATCCATGAAGAAACATGAAGAGAAGTTCGATCACCGCACACAGGTTATCCTCGACAGCGGGATGCAGGCCAACTCATTTCTCCGCAAGGGCGGGGTCGGCGGCTGGCGCGAGGATTTCACGCCGCAGGAGGAAGCCGTCTTTGACGAGAACTATCAGCGCGAGCTGGGCGGGCTTGGATTGGACCTGCGCTTTCAGCCGGACACGCATCGCGCCGCCTTGAAGAGCGGCTCGTTCGTCAACGAAAAGAAGAGGGCCGCCGGTATCTAGGCCGCCGCAGGATTCGCCCGCACCTCTTTGAGAGCATAACCCTTCCGACGTTGGCCGGAAGGGCAAGCAAGCAAGCAAGCAAGCAAGCAAGCAAGCAAGCAAGCAAGCAAGCAAGCAAGCAAGCAAGCAAGCAAGCAAGCAAGCAAGCAAGTTAATCCCTTAAACAATTCTCGAAGGAAAACCGAAGGAGGCACAACAATGCAAGCAGATGAGAGAGAGGACAACACCATCTATAAAGTGGTCGTCAATCACGAAGAGCAATATTCAATCTGGCCCGCCGATAGGGAGAACGCGCTTGGCTGGTCGGACGCCGGGAAGAGCGGGACGAAGGCCGAATGCCTGGCCTATATCAAAGAGGTCTGGACGGACATGCGCCCGCTCAGCCTGAGAAAGAAGATGGAGGAGGACGCCGCCCGCCAGGCTTGAGCCCCTGGCGGCGGCAGAGCGGCCGCGAAAGAGGAGTGCCGTTTTCCTGCTACCGCATCGAAGGCGGGCAGCGCGGAAGCGTCGGCGCTTGAGCGAGCCCGGAGGGGAGGGTTTTTATGATCGAGCAAAAAAGCAGCGGCGCGGCGTTGAGCAAGTGGGTGACCTGTTACCGGCCCAATCCGCGTGCGCGCATACGTCTGTTCTGCTTTCCTTTCGCAGGAGGCGGAGCCCTGACTTTCCGTCTCTGGCACGACCGTCTGCCTTCGACCGTCGAAGTCTGCGCCGTGCAGCTGCCCGGCCACGGCAACCGCCTGAGCGAGCCGCCCTTCGACCGCCTCGAACCTCTCGTCGAGGCGCTCGTCCCGGCGCTCATTCCTTACCTGGACCGGCCTTTTGTCTTTTTCGGCCACAGCATGGGCGCGCTCATCGCCTTCGAGCTGTCGCGCCGCCTGCGCTCGGAGTTCGTCATCGGACCAAAGCAGTTGTTGGTTTCGGGACGCGCCGCGCCGCAGATACCGGAGGCCGAGCGCAGGACCTACGACCTGCCCGAACCCGAGTTCATCGAAGAGCTGCGCCGTCTCAACGGCACGCCCGCGGAGGTGCTCGAACATCCCGAGCTGTTGAACCTGATGATTCCGATCCTGCGCGCGGATTTCGCCATCTGCCAGAACTATGTCTGCTCTCCGCAAGCGCCTTTCAGTTTTCCGCTGACGGCCTTCGGTGGACTTGAGGATGAGGACGTGAGCCGCCAGGACCTCGAAGCCTGGCGCGAGCAAACGAACGCCGAATTCAAAGTGCAGATGTTTCCCGGCGACCACTTCTTCCTGCAAACGGTGCAGCCGCTCCTCTTGGAAGTCATCTCGCGGGAGCTTGAGCGCCTCGCGCCGCTCGTTTAGCTCCAGGCAATCTCAAAGCCTTTCGCCTTGCCCCTGAAAGCGCACACAGTCCGTCCCTTCAATCCTCTGTCAATTATCTTCGGAACAGGAGAGTCTAAAACGTCGTGAGTGAAAACCAGAAAGATTTGATTGAGCCTTATGGCGGAACGCTGGTCAACCTGCTCGTGGCCGCGGAAGAGCAGGAGGAACTACACGCCCGCGCTGCCCGCCTGCCGCGTCTGCAACTCAGGGCGAGGAGCATCTGCGACCTCGAACTCCTGGCCACCGGCGGCTTCTCGCCGCTCCAACGCTTTATGGGACAGGCGGACTACGAACGCGTCCTCGAAGAGCTGCGCCTCTCCGACGGCACGCTCTTTCCACTGCCGATTACGCTCCCGGTCAAGGAAGACGACGGCCTCAAGCTCGACAAGGAGATAGCGCTTGCAGACCAGCACAACAACCTGCTGGCCGTCATGCGCGTCGAAGAGCTTTACAGGTGGGATCGTGAAAGGGAAGCGCGCCTCGCTTACGGCACGCTGGATTCGCGCCACCCGCTCGTCGCCGAGATGAACTCATGGGGCGGGCTCTACGTCTCCGGCGCGCTCAGTGTCCTGGCGCTGCCGCGCTACTTCGATTTTCGCAGCCTGCGCCTGAGACCCGCAGAGGTGCGCGCGCGGCTGGCGGCGCTCGGGCACGCGAACGTCGTTGCGTTTCAAACGCGTAATCCGCTGCACCGCGCCCACGAAGAGCTGACACGGCGCGCGGCCGCCACGGTTGACGGCTCGCTGCTGCTGCACCCGGTCGTCGGGATGACGAAACCGGGCGACATAGACCACTTCACGCGCGTGCGTTCTTACAAGGTGCTGGCCGAGCGCCACTATGAGCCGGGCCGGATGATGCTGGCGCTGCTGCCTCTGGCGATGAGGATGGCGGGGCCGCGCGAGGCTCTCTGGCACGCGATTATCAGGCGTAACTTCGGGGCCAATCACCTGATCGTCGGGCGCGATCACGCCAGCCCCGGACGTGATTCCGCCGACCGTCCCTTCTATGGCCCTTACGACGCGCAGGAGCTGGTCGCCCGTCACAGCGAAGAGACGGGCGTGCGGCCGATGCCCTTCTCCGAACTGCTCTACGTCGTTGACGACGACCGCTACGAGGAGGCCCACCTGATTCCGGCGGGCAAGCGAACGCTGGCCCTCTCCGGGACCGAAGTGCGCGAGCATTATTTACAGGGCGGACGCCAGCTCCCGCGCTGGTTCACCCGGCCTGAAGTGGCAGCGATTCTGGCGCAGGCGCATCCGCCGCGCCACCGCCAGGGCTTCTGTCTCTGGTTCACGGGTCTCAGCAGCTCCGGTAAGTCAACGACGGCCGACATCCTGGCCATCAAGCTGCTCGAACACGGGCGACAGATGACCGTGCTCGACGGCGACGTGGTCCGCACGCACCTCTCGAAAGGGCTCGGCTTCAGCAAAGAGGACCGCGATACTAACGTCCGGCGCATCGGTTTTGTCGCCGCCGAGATCGTTCGTCACGGCGGCGGCTGTATCTGCGCGGCCGTCAGCCCCTACCGCGCGACGAGAAACGAGTGTCGCGCGATGGTCGGCGACGACCGCTTCATCGAAATCTTCGTTGACACGCCGCTCGGGGTCTGCGAACAGCGCGACGTGAAGGGCATGTACAGGGAGGCGCGCGCCGGGCATCTCAAAAACTTCACGGGCATCGACGACCCCTACGAGTCGCCGCTCAACCCTGAGCTGGCGATTGACACGGTCGGCTATTCGGCCGAAGAGAACGCCGAGAGAATCCTCAACTATCTCATCGAAAGAGGCTTCGTCCGTCCCTCTGCGGAGCCCGACGCCGCGCCGGACGAATCCGCCCTCGATAATAATGATGCGTTGATGAGCCGCTAGCGGCCGGACTTATTCGATGTCGAAAGCAACCTGCTGGGAGGCGCTGGTGTTTGCGTTGCGGTCGTTGACGATGACCTTAAGGAGATAGTGCCCGGCCGGGAGCGTCTTGAGCGCGATGTCAGCGCCGTAGGGAATGCGGGACAGGTCCGTGCTCGCGTCAACGGCTATCTTGCGCGCGGGGCTGGTGACGATCACCTGGCCGTCGCGCGTAAGTTGTATTCGGGCCTCCAGGTCCGGGCTGCCGCTCCCGCCAGCGCCCCGCGCGGCGTTGTAAATAAGTGTTATGAAGTTCATGTGAGAGCCGGAAGCGAAGCGCCTGTCAACGCTGAATTGGACCTGCTCAAAAGCGGCCCCGCCCGTCGCCTGTTTCTGGGTTGGGCTGAAAAGCTGCCCGCCGATGAGCAGGCTGCTGAGCGTCAGTCGCCTGGTCGAAAGGTCGGGAATCTCGATCCATTGCATGGTGCTCCCGACGCGCCCGCTCCTGTCATCGCGCGCCGCGACCCTGACCTGGTAGATGCCGGGCTTAAGCGGAACTTTGTAGCTGTAAATTACACCGGGGTTTTTCACCTGCTGGTCGGCGGCCAGAGGATTAACGTTAATCCGGGTCTTAAAGCCTCCGACCTGTTTGCCCCGGTCGCTGAGGACGACGCCCGCCAGGTCAATCGCGGCGGGCTGCCTGCCGTCCGGCCCGTAGCCTAAAACATCCGTCGCCATCTGCGTCGAGGCCGTGAGCAGCGGGCCGTTGCCGGGCACGTCAACGAAGCTGACGGAGAGCTGCGTCGGCAAGCCTTTCTTAGGGGCCGAAGCGCTCAAAGCCGCGCGGATGTCGGCCTCCGTCCCTTTCGCGGCGGCGGCCGGCGCCTGCGGGTCGAGCGCGGCGGCGCTGCTCTCGGCGCTCTTCGCCGCGACCTTAGTGTCACCGGCGAGGAAGCCGCGCGGCAGGCGGACGGTCAGGTCCGGGCGGCCGACGATGCTCGCCTCTATCCGTTTGAACTTAGCGCCATTCTGCTGCGGCTCCGCCTCGGGACGCCACGCCAGCAGGTAATAGTTAGAGGTCTCGTCGAGCACCCGCCCGACCCAATTGTCGAAGTAGTTCTGATTCTTGAGAAAGCGCCCGCCCGTATCTCCGGCGAGGGCGTTCAAGCCGTCCTGCGAAAGCGTGCTCTCGCCCATCGTCGCGCGGTCGAGCCGCCCGTACGGGTCAAAGGGCTTTTCGCCGGTCGCATCGTGTATCGGCGCGAAGAGCCCGCGCGCGTCAATCGTGTAGATGACGCTGCCGGTCCGCGCGGCCGTGTCGGTCACGCGCTGAAGCTGTATGTTGGCCGCGCCGCCCCCCTTCTTCGTGTCTAAATAGAAGCCGTCGGAGAGCAGGAAGACGAGCTTGCGGCCGGGAATCTCCTGCGTTATCCGCAACATGTTTTGGAGCGACTTGAGAGAGTTGTCGGTCACGGCCTCAATGCCGAAGACGATATGGCTGGCGCGCGTCTTGACCATCTCGAAAATCGCGTTGCGGTTAAGGCCCCTCGGGCCGCCATACTTCTTGGAGAAAAATCCCTCGATGATCTTGTCAATGTAGATGCCTGCGGCGTCGCGGTCGCCGTTGATGATGCGAATGGCCACGTATTCGGTCATCGGCGGCTGGTCGCTGTCACGCGTCGTGTTGGGAATATTCCTGACGCGCGCCAGTGCCGCGCGCAGCACCGCCTGGTTGTCTGTAAACTGTTGGAGAAATCCGATCTGACCGCTCGCTGTGACGAAGGCCACCTGGTCCTGCGGCATCATCTGTTTCTCGATGAAATAGTTGAGCGCGTCGCGCGTCCGTCCGAGGCTTTCGAGCGACAGGTGAAGGTCGTCGATGAAGAAGACGATGGTGCGCCCGCGATAGGAGATTCCCGCAGGGCTGCGCCCCGGGGCGGCGGACGGATTGGGCGCCCGCGCAGCCGTAACCTGTGTCTCCTCAGCATTTGTCCCCGCCTTGACGCGCTCGAAAAAAGAGATTTGGACGGGCTTCCCCTCGACCCGCAGCTCGAACTGCTCGGGCTTTAAGCCTTCGACGAAGCGCCCTTGCTTATCGAAGACCGTGACACTCGTCTGGACCAACTCCGTGTTGATGCGCAGTACGTCATCCTGAGCGGCGGGCGGGTTCTGTTGTCCGTAGGAGGGCGAGACGAAGGCTGCCAGGCAAAGGAGCGCGACGAAGCCGCTGCGCCTTGAGAAGATGCTTGTAGATGACATGGGAATTGTGCCTCTTGGATGCCTGCGATCCGGGGAGATCGCGGGCCAGCATATCACAATTCGGGGCGCCGGGCCGATAATTCATCGCGCCGTTTTCATTCACATCCGGGACGTGGCTCCGCATCACAGCGGGGCAGGGCGGAGAGCGTTTGCGCAGACACTCTCTGCCCTGCCCGACGAAGACGCCCTGAGAAGGCAGCCGTGCCTTCCGTGCGTTTCTTACCTGGACGTGCCGCGCCTGATGGAGACTCCGCCGTTGGTCGTGTAGAGACGCAGGTTGGTCCCGCCGGAGCCCAGGTTCAGCGATAAGCGTTTCGTGTCGCGCGTCACATCCGCGATGGAAGGGCTGACGGCCAGGTGGCCGTTGACCGTCCCCGTCTCAAGATGGGCCGAGTAGTTGTCCGGGACCGAGACGGAGAGCCCGCCGTTGGTCGTCTTCGCTTCGAGCCCTTCGCCGTCCCAATTGCCACCCGCCAGCTCGATGGATAACCCGCCGTTGACCGTTTCTCCTCTGACATTGCCGCCGAGACGCTTCAAGGCGACGCCGCCGTTTTGAGCCTCGAAGCTGATCTGCCCGCGCACATCGGAGATGCTGATGCCGCCGTTATGAGTGCGCAGCGAGAGGTCCGAGCGACGCGGGACGAATATCTCGTAGCTCACATCCCAGTGAGGGCTGCCGTTCATCTCCGGGCCTTCGGCGCGAATCCTTCCGCCGCCCGTTGTGACCTGAACACGCGTGGCCAGATTGTCGGCTTCGGCTTGAGTCGAAGCCTGCGTCTGGATGCGGTAGCGCAGCAGCACTTCATTGCGCTCCCAACCCTTGACCGCTATCCCGCCATTCTGCATCCCGTCCACATTGATCGCCTCGCCGTTCGCGGGCAGGCTCTGCTCCTTGACCTCGCAATGACGCGCGCGCGAATCGTTATAGGAGTTGTCCTGGTCGCGGCAACTGAGCGAGTAGCGCGAATTGTTTCCCTGCGCGGAGGCCGCCGTGGCCCAAAGGCATAGCGCGAGGCTGCTCAACGCCGTGTACACCAATACTTTTCTCATCATCTCTTTATCCTCTCGAACTGGAGTGGTCTGTTCAAATCAATGCCCTTAGTTTTCGCCGTTCAATATGGCAAACACCGCGCGGGACTCTTTTGTGGCAGAAAAATCAGGGGCACGCTGGCGGCGGATTTGTGCCACAGAGGCTGCGCCCGCGGTGTTTATGTCTCTGAGAACAGACTTTAAGGAGAACCGACGATGCGTTCACTGCTAACCGCCGCGCTCTGTGCGAGCTTTTGCTTTATCCCGTCAAGCGTTCCGGCCCAGGGAGGCGGGCCTCAACAGAGGGCACAAGAGATTGCAGCCTCATTCAATAAGAGCAAACACACGGTCAAGGAGAAGTACGGAGTCAGGGCCGAGAAGTTCAAGGATGTCAGAAGCGAGCTTAACCTGAAAAGAGATGTGCGGGCTTATTCGGGCGTCTACGAAGGGCTCACCGGCTATCTGCTCGACATCCGGGTCTCGGCCGACGGGAGAGTGCAGGCGAGCGGCACTGAGCCGGGCCTGAAGGCTGCGCGCTCCTTTACGCTCAGGGATGCGAGCATCGAGGGCGGGATGCTGACCGGCACGAAGGTCTACGCCGACGGCGCTGCGGAGAAGTTTGAAGGCGTCTTCATTAAACGAACCGAGCGCAACAGCCCTTCGGACGGCGGCGTGACCACTTTCGGGCTGGGCGTAATCTATGATCCACCGAAAGTTGCGCCCGACTACGGCCTCGTGCTGAGCCGCCTCTTCTACCAGCAGAGGGAGTGGCGGTAGCAACGGCCAACAGAAAATCCAGAGGCCCTGACCCTCTCTCCAGACATCTTCAAACCCGCGTCTACTGCGAATGCGCCCGCACCTCGTCAATCTCGAAGGGCGCATCGCGGTCCGTCTGCTCAGGGTGCGCCCTGGCGACACGATTCCGGCATTTGAGTTAGAATGCTCCCTGCATCCCTGATTGCGGAACACTACTACTTGGATTTGAAGAATTGCGAGGAGAGAGAGATATGATTCGCTTGAAACAACGCTCGCTGTACAGCGCGTTCGCCCTCCTGTTGTTTGTCATCTGCGGCGCAGGCTACGCCGCGGCGCAGAGCCCGGCCATCCGCCTGCCGCGCCCGAGCCCGAAGGCCAGCGTGATGCAGACCATCGGCGTCACCGACATCACCATCACCTACAGCAGGCCGGGTGTGAAGGGGCGGACCATCTGGGGCGAAGCCCCTGCGGCAACCGGCACGACCGGCGCGGCGACCCTGGACGACGCCAGTAGGCGACCGAAGGATGCTCCCATCGTGCCTTACGGCCATGTCTGGCGCTCGGGCGCGAACGAGGCGACGACCTTCACCGTCACAGACGACGTGCTGGTCAACGGCCAGAAGCTCCCGGCCGGGACTTACAGCCTGCATACCATTCCGGGCAAGAACGAGTGGACCATCATCTTCAACAGCGTCGCGGACCAGTGGGGCAGCTTCAATTACGACGAGAAGAAGGACGTGCTGCGGGTTAAGGCCAGGCCGCAGTGGGTCGCGGATAACCAGGAATGGCTGCTCTACAGCATCCCCGCCGTCACGCCCAACTCCGCGCAGGTCCAGATTCGCTGGGAGAAGGTGGTCGTCCCCTTCACGGTCGAAGTCCCGAACGTGGAGGCCCTCATGCGGGCCAAGATTGATGCGGCCGTGACCGCCAATCCGACCGATTGGCGGATTCCGCTCGCCGTCGCCAACCAGTACGCCAACGACGACAAATGGGAGGAGGCGCTGCGCTGGGCCGACCAGTCCATTAAGGTCAAGGAGACCTTCCAGAACCTGGCGACCAAAGCGCACCTGCTCTTCAATTCCGGCCGCAGGGACGAGGCCTTCGCCGTCGGCGAGCAGGCCATCCAGCGCGGCAAGGCCGACAAGGTTGACACGGCACGCTTCGAGAAACAGCTCGCCGACATGAAGGCGAAGAAGATGTAGCCGCGCGCCGGGCTGCGTGTGTGCGAAGAGACGGGTGCGGGTGTCCGAAGGTCGGCTCGCGCCCGTTTCGTGCCCGCAGTGATATTGTCAACTTCGCCGGAAAGGCGCGCGAGTCTAATACCGGGAGCGACGCGCGCGCACAAGCATAGCGAACAATGGGAAGGGGAGAGGCGAGTCGTGGAAAAGTCTCTGTTTCAGAGTTTTTTTATGGGCGGGTTCGAGTGTGCGACCCATCGTCTGAGGACCGGAAAGCGCCTGGACATGATTGCGGCGACGAAGCATGACAGGTTCGTCGTCGAGGATTACAGGCGGCTGGTCGAATACGGGATGCGGACGGCGCGCGACGGGATTCGCTGGCATCTGATCGAGGAGCGTCCGAACAGCTACGATTTTTCGAGCGTCGTGCCGATGCTCCGGGCGGCGCACGAGACGGGCGTTCAGGTCATCTGGGACCTCTGCCATTACGGCTGGCCCGACGATATTGACATCTTCAAGCCGGAGTTCGTCACGCGCTTTGCGCGGATGGCGCGAGAGTTTGCGCGGCTCCTGGTCAACGAGACGGACTCTGTTCCCTTCATCACGCCCGTCAACGAAATCTCTTTCTTTGCCTGGGCCAGCGGTGAATCCGCTTATCTCAACCCGTTTGCGACCGGGCGCAGCTACGAGTTGAAAGATCAGCTCATCAGGGCCGCGATCGAGGCGACTGAGGCCATCTGGGATGTCGCCCCGCACGCGCGCATCGTCAACGTAGACCCGGCCATCAACGTCGTCTGTGACCCGGCGCGACCCTTTGAGCGAGAGGCGGCCGCGGACTATCACTATCTACAGTATCACGCGCGTGACATCCTGACCGGGCGCGAGCGGCCTGAACTGGGCGGCGCTGAAAAGTATCTGGACATCATCGGCGTCAACTACTACGCGTTCAACCAGTGGATTTACGGCGACACGGTTTATCACCCGCGCATCCCCGTCACGCTCTACGACCCGCTCTATCGCCCTTTGAGCAGTATCTTGAGCGAGATATACGAACGCTACGCGCGCCCGATGTTTATCGCCGAGACGGGGACGGAAGGCGATTTCCGTCCCACCTGGCTAGCTTACGTCGCGGGCGAGGTCCGGGCCGCCGCGAGTGCGGGCGTGCCGGTCGAAGGCATCTGCCTGTACCCGGTCGTAAACTTTCCCGGCTGGGATAATGACCGTTACTGCTGCAACGGCTTATGGGACTACGCGGATGAAAACGGCCACCGGGAAATCTACGAGCCGCTGGCGCAGGAGCTCGGCCGCCAGCGGGAATATTCAGAGCAGCTCGCCGTTGAAGCAAACCCGAAGTGAGTCGAGAAGCTCTAAGGATAAGCGGAGAAGCCCCTGATGATGAGCGGAGAAGCCTGCAAGTTGAGTGAGATGAGACGCAAATCAGCATTACTGGTCCTGGCCGCGCTCTTCCTGTGCGGTTACTGCCAGTCCGCCATCGCTCAATCCGACGATGCCGCGCGCGCCCGTTCCATGAAGGGGCATGAGTTGTATAGCTGGCGCGCACGCGGAGGCTGGTATTTCTCCCTGCTGGTCGGAACTAATCGTCTCAAGAGTTACGCGGAAGTCACTTCGCGGAGAGTCCGCATCGGCGGCGTAGCGGCTCTTAAAAGGGAGCTTGGAAAGCTGCCCGCCGGAGAAGAGGTCTTCTGGTCCAGCGGGCGATTGCGAGGGCTGTCTCTGCCGCCGCCCCGGATTGTCGAAGAGTTGCGAGCCTACTGTGAGCGGCGCGGCGTCAGGCTGGTCGGGGCCGCAGAGCCGCGCGCGGGCCGCTCATTTTGCGAGAGCATCTCTTTCTTCACCGGCATTGTTGATGTCGAGCAGCTCAAAATCGATGAGAGATACTGCCTGAGCCATCTTCTGTAGGCTTTGGACGGGCTCGGCCGGAGCCGCGAGTTCGGCCGGGCGAGCGGCCGCGCCGGAACCGCGCAGCATCTGGAACCGCGCAGTGATTAAGCGCGCCACACTTAACCCCAGACTCGCATCGAGCCCGGACAAATATTCGGCCAGCACCTTCTGCGAGACGTGCTCGAAAGCGCGTCGAATCTCGGTCGCGGCGGCGCTCACTCCCTGGGCTATAATCATCTCGAAATCATTTCCGCCGCGCGTCAGCCGGTTGGCGAAACTGAGCAGGCCGACACGCCCCTCGTTATGAATCGCGCCCGTCACGACGATGAC
>DASVWH010000139.1:0-22075 GCA_036389715.1 Pyrinomonadaceae bacterium
AGCGTCGCCGCGTTGACGAGAATCAGGCCCTCCTCTCTGTCCGCGACGTAGAGGTAAGCGTAGAGCGGGTGAATCGGCTGCTCTTCGTTGACCATCGGGTTGGGCGTCTTGTCCCTGGCATCCGCGGGCAGTTTCCACCACTCGTTCCAGAGCGCGCGCCCACGTTCGGGGCTGACCCAGCCCTCATTTCTTGAGAGCCGCCAGCGCGCCGGGTCAACGGCGAGCGTCGAGGGCGCGGCGACGGCCGCCGCATAACGTGTCTTGAGATAGAGCTTCTGGCCGAAGGGCGAGACCGGCGCGGTCGTGATGCGCTCGGAAAAACCCTTGTGATCTATCTGCGCCACGTCGTAGACGCGCAGGCCGCCCTCGCCCGCCGCGACGTAGGCGTACTCGCCGCGCACCTGGACCTGCAAGACCTTCGGATTACCGGCGTGCTCGTAGTAGCTGGCCAGCCTGCGCTGCCCGCCTTTGACGAACCTTTCGTATTCGTCCGGGTAAGCGAGTTTGTGCAGGGTGCTGCCGATGACGGCCTGCGGCTCCGCGCGCTCCGTGACGGGCACTACTTCAAGCGCATCCTCGGCGGCGACGTAGACGTAGCGGCCCATGAAGTTGACGAAGTTCGTGCCCTGCAACATCAACTGCGCGAGCCAGGCGTTATTGTCGTTATCCTTCGAGACGTGGCAATCCGTGCAGTCCTTCGTCTCCTTCGCGCGCACGGTGTGCGGGACATGCGTGTTGAAGCTCTGCCCGGCGTAGCCTTCCGTCGAGACGGTCTGCTGCTGGCTGTAAATCCATTCGCGGTTCTGGTTCTGCGAGCTGACGAGCACGGCCGAAGAGGAGCGCACGGGCGCGACCTTGTGCCCCGTCACAGTGCCGTCAACGCCGAGCATGAAAACGTCGTCGCGCAGGACCTGAAAGTTATAGGTCGTGAAGTTGCGCGAATCGCCTCCCTCGTTGTGACGGTTCGGCATCTTGCGATTGGCGGTCATCGAGAGATGGCAGCCGAAGCAGCTCGTCATCCATGAGGAATGGCACGAGAAGCAGCTCATCTTATCGCCGTGAGCGGGCTGGCCGTCCTTCCCTCCCCAGGTGAGTTGGCCCCGGTCGTCTAGCCGGACCGTCTTGGCATAAGCCGATTTCCAGTTATAGTCGCGGCTGCCCTCCGTGACGGTATCAATGGTCTGCTTGACGCGCCACCAGACCCCCGGCTCGACCATCGAGTTCTGGATAATATCGCCGCGCCGGAGCGTGACTTCATGGCCGTCGGCGTCTTTCCGAACCTCCTTCTCCTTCCTGATCTTCTCGAAGACGTAGAGCTTGCTGCCGTCCTCGCTCAAGTACGGGACCTGGATTCTGGAGAGGTCGCGCCCCTGCCGCTCCTCGTATTTGCCGTTGACCATTCCCTTGCCCGCAGCGAATCCGCTTGTCAATGGCGGTTGCGCCTTCTGACCTTTAGCGGCATCGGGCCAGGCCTTTTCGCTCATCGAGCCGTGACAGTCGGCGCAGGTAATCTCGATGGCGGCGCGCGGCTCGTTGTAGAGCACGCCGTTGCCGTGCGAGTCCTGGCTGAAATGACAGTCAACGCAGTGCATCCCCTTCTCAAGATGAATGTCCTTGAGATGCACGGGCGCGCCAGGCCGAAGTGACTTGTTCAGAAGATTGGCGTTGTCCGTGTCGCGGAAATTGACGGCCGCGAGCAGCTTCTCCGCCTCGATGGAGGAGGCGGGTTTGCCTTCCCGGTCTAGCAACGGATTGCCTTCGCCGTCGAGCAGTTCGCCCCGCCGGTTCTTCTTGAAGACGGCGCGGAAAATCCAGCCGTGCCCGTGAAAGTCAGCGAACTGCGTGCGCGTCAACTGCCTGTTGAAATCCGGCTTGCCGGTTTGATTGAGAAAGCCGCGGTCGGACCATTTCCCGCGCAGGGTCGCGCTTTCCGGGTTTCGATTGAGCACTTCCTGCTCTTCAGCCTGCGAAGTCGTCCGCTGCCTGGCCGGGTACATCATCTTGCCGTCCGTCTCGTTATCCCACCAGGTCATGCCGAGGTAGGTAGCGACCATGTTCGTCCCCGGATGCATGTGACAGACCATGCACTGCGAGGTCGGGATGCTTCTGGTCAACTGGTGCTTGACCGGATGGCCCGGCTCATCTCTCAGGCCGTCGAAGCTCACGTCGCCGGTGCGCGGCGTGCCCTGGTTGCCGAACTCCGCGTAGAGCCTGGAGGAGTTGACGACGCTCGAATCGTTGGCGTAGACGACGTGGCAGGCCGAGCAGCCGGACGAACGATAATCGCCTGGGTGATCGTTCGTCCCGAGGAAGTTGAGCGTCGGGTCCAGGAGCCGCGTTTTCTGTAACCCGAGGTAGACGGGGTCGGTCCGCTGCTGTGTCCCTAAGCCGCGCGCGCTCAAGCCTTTATCTGGCTTGCCGGGGTCTTCCTCGCGGTCGGGCAAGCCGGTTTCCAGCCGCCGCCTGCCGCCGCGCTCGAAGACGCGCAGGATGTTGCCGGGCTGCGAAATCTCCCAGCGCGGGAGCGGGTCCAGAAAGGGCAGGATGCCTCTCTGGACCATCTGCTCCAGCTTAATCTCGCCCTGCTGGATGAGACGTTCGGGAGCGCCCGTCTCGTCGCTGTAGCTTTCGCCGAAGCGCGCGTCCTTCAGGGGAAAGCCGCCGTTGTTGTAGAGAGCCGCGCCCCAGAGCATCGCGCCGTGACGCATCATGCTGTTGGAGACGGCGTGGGTTTCCGCCCGGTGACAACCGCCGCAGGTCTGGCTCGCCACTCGGAGGTCGCCCGGATTGACGAAGCGGACGAACTCGCGGCTCTCTCTGGCCAGCAGCGTGTTCGAGCGTTCGGGATTGCCGCTCGTCCTTGAGCCTCCGCGCCGCCACTCTTCGGGGAAGCGCGGCTGGACGTGCGCCAGTTCCCTGTCCCTCTTCTCCGCCGGGTTTCCGCCGTGACAGAAGGTGCAGGAGAGCTTCTGCCCGTCCCTCCCATCATCGAGCACGCCCGAAGCGGTCTTGTGCATCGGCTCAAGTCGGCTGTGACATGAAAGGCAGCCTTCCTGAAAGGCTGCGCTCGGTGCGGCGTTCTGTCTAATCGCAGGCTGCGGCGAAGCTGTTTGTGACGACGCGTCCGCTCCCGCGATGGAAGATGCAGCGCCCCGACTCCTTTCGTCTTTGCTTCGCGCACGAGAGCGCGCACCGTCGAAAACAGTCGCGGCGATGAGTGCGATGGCCGTTAAAGTCAGGGCCAGCTTGAGGCGATAAGCGTTGTCGCGCCGTTGCATGATCTCTCGGTTCCTGTCGCCCGCTCGGTCCATTGTAGCTCTTAAAGTCGAGCCCGCGGTTGGATGTTTCGCGGACCCTTCGACTAAAGCAGAATCAGAAGACGAACTTGACCTGCCCGAACAGAGCATAGAGCGGCTTGCTCGGGTCAATGACGACGTTGTCGGGCGTGCAGAAATCGCTGACGTTGGGCGGGCAGTTGCGCGAGCGGTCCGTGTAGATGTCGCGGAAGCCTCGACCGGGGTGCAGGAGCGCCGCGCCGAACGTAAACGTTAAGTTGTTGATAAGGAAGGGCCTGTAGGCGACGCCCAGGCTGTAATCGAAGCCTATCTCCTTACGAATCCGATTCTGGAAGAGCACGTATTCGAGCGATTCCGTCCGGTGAAAGCGCAGGTAGTTGAGGTTAAAGACGGCCTTTAGTCGCTGCGTCACTTCAACGTCCACCCCGGCGTTGTAAATAAAGATGCCTGGGTTGACGAAGTTGGCCTGTCCCTGCGTCTTACTGCTGCGCAAACTCGGCAGGATGCTGTTCGGGTGAACGAGGCCGACGCCCGTCTGCGTCAGGCGAATGCCCTGCCTGTTCCAGAAGGAGAACTGCCCGCCCGCGAAGTTCGGATCGTCGAAGATGGCATCGAAGCCGCTGGCCCGCGCGTCGGTCGGATTCTTATCGCCCTCGGCCCAGAAGAAGGAGCCGCGAAAGCGAAAGTAGTCCTTGTCAACAGAGGCTTCGACGGCCGCCATCTGCGATTTGATGCGAACGCCGCGGCCCGCTATCGGATTATGGTCGTCGCGCCCCAAGGCGAAGTAGTAGGAGTTGGTCAGGTTGAGGCGGCCGAGGTGGCCGTCGCCGCTGATGCCTAAATATCCGACCTTGACGGAGTGCGGGCGAACGTCGCCGATTAAGGCGGGGCGGACCAGAAAGCCGTTGCGGTCGTATTCGATGCTCCGGCGGTCGTCGTTGAAATGCAGGCTCGCCTGCACGGTGTAGCCCCTGGCCGGAAAATCCTGCCGGAAGAGATTCGCCATGTAGATGTTCTGCGGGCGCGCGTCGAAGCGATTGAGGCCGCTGTTGGTGTCCTTCTCAAGCTGGTGAAAGTAGGCCGCGTTGAACTGGTAACGATTGTTGCCGAAAGAGCCGAAGACGCGCGCCCCCAGGTTATTGTCGGAGAAGATGAAGCCGCGAAAGTCGGAGACGAAGGGCTGGATTCCGGCGCGAAAGGAGACGAAATCGTAGTTGGCGCTCGTGTCCGCGAGCTTCACTTCGCCGAATGCCTCTTCGAGCGAAAAGTGTGTGTCGGTGCGCGTCGTGCCGCGCCGCACGTCTATGTTAATGATGCCGGTCTCGCGCGCACGCGTGTAGTTCGGGAGGCTCAAGGTCGGCGAAATCTTGATGGCCCAGTCGCGCGGCCTGAACGTCGTGTCGCCGTGAAACAGCTCGAAGCTGAACTGGAAGGTTTGATTGACGGCGAGCAGTTCGGGCTTGCCGAAAAACTCTGCGCTGCCCGGCCGCGCGGAGCTGACATCCGAAGGTTTGGGCGTCCGGCCCTGCTCGCCGAGCGAAGTTGCGGCGGCCGAGAGGACCATGAACGTTTCGTTACCGATGATCGGATAATCGCCCTTGAGCACGCTCTGGTGATAGGGGTCGTACCAGCGCCCGCGCGTGAAGGGGATGTCGCGGCCGCGCGCGCCGCGGTCTCCGTAGCGGTCGTATTCGGGGAAGCCTATCCGCCAGCGGTCGCGTACCTCGCGGCGGTCAGGCTTCGTCTGCGGCGCGGACGCGACCCGCCCGCTTCCGGCGTAGCCGCCCGGCCGCTCCTCTCTGTCGTTCGGATTAGCGGGCACGGCTTGAACGGCGGCCCTCTCGTTCTTCACGTTCTCGACGGGGATGTCGAGCTTCGTCTGGCTGCCGTCGGCGACGATGACGTTCTCCTGCGCTTCGTTGTAGTTCTGTGCCCTGTAATCCTTCTCCGCCGGAAACTCCGCCGGGTAAGGAGCGTCGGGCGTGACGTAAGCCCTCTCTGGCAGATTGCTGACCCTCGGGAAGCGCGCGACGTGCGGAGCCTGGACCGTGATGCGATAGGCCCCGGCGCTTAAACGTAAAGAGTATTCCCCTTTCGGATTGCTCCGCGTCCGATGGCTGCGGCGCGTGACCTGGTTGGTGGCGATGATGACGACGCCCGCGACGGGAGCTTTTGCTTGATTGATGACGAGGCCGGACAGCCGCCCCCGCTGTTGCGCCGAAACACAGAGCGCGGAGGCCAGTATCAATCCGGGAATGACGCCCGCGCGCACTGTTGGGATGGAGAATATCATCAGGGAAGGGCCGGATGTCGCGGCCCTGAGTTTCGGGCGTCCGGGTGGCGGCCCTCGCCGCCTGGTCGAACGCATCAAGTCAAGAAGCCGAGTCTGGTAGAGCGCAGCGTGGTCTCTCGCGTTGTAGCACGAGCGGCGACGGGCTGGCAACGAATTTTTTTCGCGCTGAGAGACGCAGCGGACAGGCGGAATCCGCTTGACTGCCAAACGATAAGTGATACATTGAGCGCGTCCCTGAAGTTTCGTTTCTCCTGAGCTTTGCCGCCTGTTCGTTCACATTCGATGTCGTTCAAGTTCGATTTGGTCATGCCTCTATGACAGTTAAGCCAGACAGGATTCCGTTGCGGCTGCTGATGGCCTGCTGCGTCCTGGCGCTGCTCTTCCCGGCGGCCGCGCGCCGCATCGAGAAAGCATCGGCGCAATCGGCGCGGCCCGTCCTGATTAGCGAAGCGACCTCGACGCGCGCCCTGGCCTTCGATGCCGTGACGCAAACGCGCGAGCCCTTCCAGCCCACCTCTCAGATTCAATTCGGCACGGACAGCCGGACGCGAATCATGCTCTTCGCCATGAATCTCGGCTTGCAGCCGGGCGACGGGCCGTCCGCGATTACGGTCGAGGCCGAAGACGGCTCGGGCAGAATCTATCGGCTGGCGGTCGAACACGCGGGGCCGCTGCCGGACCAGAGCTGGATCAGTTCCATCGTCGTCAGGCTCGACGACGCGCTCGGGGAGGTGGGCGACGTGCTGGTCGGCGTCAGCTATCGCGGCTTGTCCAGTAATCGCGTCCGCTTGAGCATAGGGCACACGGGCGGCGGGCCTGCCGATGATCCCGGGTCAGCGCCGACGCCCGGCTCCTTCGCTCCGCAGCCGCCGAGCCAGGCCACGGCCGGGGACCTGACGACGGGCGAAGTCCAGACCCTGCTCGCGCAGGCCGTCTCTGCCGCCGCTGCTTTGAATCATCCCGTGACGGTCGCGGTCGTTGATCGCGAGGGCAACGTCCTCGGCGTCTTCAGGATGACGGGAGCGCCCGCGACGACGACGATTCGCGGCGGCGGGACTTCCGGCAAAGGGCTCGAAGGGATGAGCGTTGATTCGACGCTGGCGGCGATCTCCAAGGCCGGGACGCCCGCGCTTTTTAGCACTTCGGGCAACGCTTTCACGACGCGGACCGCGGGCTTTATCATTCAAGAGCATTTCCCGCCGCGCGTGGACAATCAGGCGAGCGGCCCGCTCTACGGCGTGCAGTTTTCGTCCCTGCCCTGCTCGGACATCAAGCAGCCCGGGCTGCCGCTCGGCCTCTCGGCAGACCCCGGCAGTATGCCCGTCTACAGGAACGGCGTCGCGGTCGGCGGCATCGGGATTGAGGGCGACGGCCTTTACGGCCTGGACAAAGACCCGGCGGACTTCGACCAACCCTTCGAGGAAGTGATTGCCGTCTCGGCCGTGCGCGGCTTTGCTCCGCCCGCGCTCATTCGCGGCGACAACATTCTCGTCAACGGCATCCGGCTGCAATTCGTCAACGTCGGAGAAGCGTTGAGCCCGGCGACGATTCCGTTCGCGAGTCTACCGGGCGCGATTGATCCCAATTATCCGGTCCTCGGAGCGCGGCCTTCGGCCTTTACTCCCGCGACGGTCGGCGGCATCGGCGGCGAAGTTGACGCGCGATTCTTTCCCTTCATCGCCAGTCCGGCGGGCGGCGCAAACGCGCTCGCGGCCAGCGATGTCAACACGATTATCTCGCACGCGGCACAGCAGGCCAACATCACGCGGGCGGCGATTCGCCAGCCGCTCGGCAGCAACGCGCGCGTTTCCATCGCCGTCGTTGATACGGAGGGACGCGTGCTCGGGCTCTTCCGCATGGCGGACGCGCCTGTCTTCGGCTTCGATGTCTCGGTTCAAAAGGCGCGCACGGCGGCCTTCTACTCAAGCGCCAGCGCCGCCGGGCAGCTTCGGGGCGCGGGTCAGGGCGCTTACGTTGACCGCGCCGCAGCCGACGGCGTGCTGCTCGACGGCTCCCTGGCCTTCAGCGACCGCGGCGCTGGTTTCCTGCATCGCCCCTTCTTTCCCGACGGCATCAACAACACTTTGCCCGGCCCTTTCAGCACGGGTTTCCCGCAATGGAGCGTCTTTAACGACGGCCTTCAGCTGGACCTGATTAAAGCGAACCTGCTGGCGACGCTCGGCGGCGCTCACGCTCCCTGCACGACGATTCCGGGTCTGCCGAACGGCATACAGATTTTTGCCGGGAGCGTTCCGCTCTACAAGAACGGCGTGCTGGCCGGTGCTATCGGGATTAGCGGCGACGGGATAGACCAGGACGACCTGATCGCTGCGGCGGGGGCCAACGGGTACGCGCCGCCCGCCGCCATTCGCTGCGACCAGCTCACGGTCCGAGGCGTGCGCCTGCCCTTCGTCAAATTCCCGCGCAGCCCCAACCTTTAAGAACAGGATTTAATCATTGACTGATTGATTCAATGATTCATTTACTCATTTAGTAATTCACAGAGTAGTTCAATGAATCAATCTCTCAATGAATCAATGAATCAAGCTCTTCACTGTGCGTCGAGAGTTGAGCGCAGGGAGTTGACGGCGGGGTTGGCGGGGTTGGCGGCGGCGAGGCGGTCAAGGGCTTCGCGCGCGGTCGTCTTGTCGCCCTTGCGCAGGGCGGCGGCGGCCAGGTTCTGTAGCGTCTTCTCGTGTTTGGGGTCGAGTTCGAGCGTCTTGCGGTATTCGGCGATGGCCCGGTCGTAATCGGGCGGCGTTCTTTGAAAGTAGGTATTGCCGAGGTCCGTGCGGACATCCGGGGCATCCGGCCGCACCCTCAAAGAACGCTCGTAGTAGGTGGCCGCCTCCACGTAGTTGCCCAGATCGTACTTCGTATCACCCATCGCCGTCAGCGCGTCCGCGTTGTCAGGCATGATGGCCAGGGCGCGGTCCAGGTAGACGGCCGCCCTCTCAAGCGCCCCCGCTTGATAGAAGGTCGCGGCGGCCGTCATCTGCGCGTCGAAGTTGCGCGGGTTGCGGTCGGCCGCGTCCATTGCCGCCTGGGCCTGCTGTGAAGAGGCCGCGCCGCCGCCCGGCGCCCCGTCGCCCGCAGCGTCCAGGCTCGGATGGTCGGGCGGAAGCTGCCCGCCCGTCTCGGCAGGGTCGAGCGGACGCGCCGCGCCCGCCTGCGCACCCGCATTCATTCCGGCGAATTGCGGAGGCTTCCACGTTTTATTGGCCAGGAAGAAGCCTATGAAAAACCCTGCGATCACCCCGGCCAGAGAGAGAAGAATATTCCTGCGCATCTGGATTCAAAAGATTTCAGTCCATCCGGATTCAAACTATATTGTCGGCGCTTTTGCTCGAAAAAACGGGCTTTTGCGGCTCAACAGGCGCTTTCTCCGGGCAAGATGTATTGTTTCGCTCCCCGGCCGCACTGTTTCGAGTGGGCGCTGATGCCCGTCCAGCTTCATCCCGGAGCGCGATTAAATGATAGCACAAGGGGGGCGCTTGGAAAGCCCGCGCGCAAAAGAGAGACGCTGCGGGGCCCGGCGGAGTTCGGAGCCGTCCTTGCAGGAATCCCCTGCGGGGCGGATATTCCGGGGCGCGGCCGCTTCAGGGCCGGTGCAATTTGAAGACGACAGTCCGATGCGATATGATGAGAGGCAATCAATATGGACTTGAACGATTACCACTTCAGGTCAGGTCAACATCTTCGGGCCAGAGAGCCGGTATCGTTTTTGGACTGTTCTTCAGGAATCATAAATAATGTCCGCAGCAGAAGAGACAAAGGCCAATATAGGTGTGAAAGAAGCGGTCGCCAACGGCGCGGGCTCGCTGGTCGCACGGGTTCTCAACAAGACCCTGACCGTGCTCAGCTCCGTCCGCTTCGGCGTCACGCTGCTCGTCCTGCTCGTCATCGCCAGCATGATCGGGATGCTGATTATGCAGCAGAACGTCGAAGGCTTTGAGAGGTACTATGCGGAGCTGACGCCCTCGGAACAGCTGCTCGGAAGCACGCTCGGCTTCTTCGACATCTATCACAGCTGGTACTTCGACACCCTGCTCCTGGTGCTCTCGCTCAACATCGTGCTGGCTTCGATTGATCGTTTCCCGAAAGCCTGGACCTTCATCTCGCGCCCCAAGCTGGACGCTTCGGCGGCCTGGCTCAAAGGACAGGAGCAGCACGCCGTCCTGCAAGTTGAAGGCGAGAGCAGGCAACGCGCCGCGGAAAGAATCGCTGCGGCCGCGCGCGGCGTCGGCTTTAAGACGAGAATCACGGAGAAGGGTCATCGGACTTTCGTCTTCGCAGAGAGCAATGTCTGGAATCGCCTGGGCGCGTATGCCGTTCACGTCGCACTGCTGACCATCTTCACGGGCGGCTTCATCTTCGCGCAGTTCGGGCGCACCGGCCAGATGTGGCTCTCGCCCGGCGACACGTCGAACCGCATGGTCGAAGCCGAGCATAACCTGGACCAGGTCAAGCGCGTCGAAGTGCAGCTTCCCTTCCAGGTGACCTGCACGGACATCCAGCAAAAGCTCATCAAAACGGACGGCCCGATTACGGCCAACAACACTATTGACTGGCTGACACGCATCAAGATCAAGGACAAAAACGGCGAGCGCGACGCCCTCGTCCATCTCAATGCGCCTTACGACTACAACGGCTACCGTCTCTTTCAGGAGAGCTTTGCGGCCGACGGCAAGGCGCGCGTCATTACCGTCCGGCTGACCCCGGCCGGGGGCGGCGAGCCGCTGGACGTGACCATCCCGCGCAACGGCTCGACGGCGCTCGCCGACGGCACGCGCATCGAGTTTACGAACTTTCACGCGGACTTTCGCCTGGGCGGCGGCAACCAGGGCGGCGACACTTCGGACTACAGAAATCCGGCGGCTGAGCTGATGGTCACCGCGCCCGGCGGCCCGCGGCAGAAGGCTTACGCATTCAATGAGGAGATGGCAGACAAAGCTCCGATTGCGAAGAATCCGGTCGGCGGCTACACCTATCGCCTCGTCAATTTCGAGAAAGCGCCGCTCGCGCACGCCCTCTCCATTCAATACAATCCGGGCGTCGGCACGCTCTATCTGGGCTTCGCGCTCCTGGGGCTGACGCTCATCAACGTCTTCTTCTTCTCGCACCAGAGAGTCTGGGCGCTCGTCGAAGAGAGGGCGGGCGAGAAATACGAGGTCATCCTCGGGGGCAATACCAACCGCAACCAGCTGGCCTTTGAAGAACGCTTCAAACGTCTGGCCAACGCCATCACCGGACAGGCTGATGAGGTAGAGGAATCATGAGTGAAGTCTTAAAACAACCGGCGGTGCTCGACGCGCCGGGCGTCAAAGCGGGTAGTTCGCGGATGCTTTCTTATCTGCCGGTGGTGCTCGTCATCGTCGGCTCGGTCTTGACGGTGCTGCTCAGAATCCAGACGGGCGGCGAGCACTTCATCTCGGACGGCGCGCTGATGATGCTGGCGCTCTTCTCCTATCTGACGGCGGCCGTCTTTCACCTGACGAACCTGTATGCGCCCTCGAACGTCGCCCAGCGGCTCGGGTTATGGAGCGCGACCGCGGGCGTCTTCTTTAATCTGGCGAGCTGGGGCGTGCGCTGGATCGCGGCCTACGACATCGAGCTCGAGGTCATCCGCCGGCAGGGCGGGACGGAGATGCCTTGGTTCTTCCGCTACATCCCGTTCGCGAACCTCTACGACCTCTCGCTCGCGTTCGCCTTCGGCGCGGGCATCACGACGCTGCTCATCGCACACCGCAAGAACTTTCGCTTCCTCGGCGCGATCTCTTTGCCGATGGCGGCGTTGATTCTGCTGCTGGCCAGGTTCATCGGCGACGAGTTCATAGACCTGCCGCCCGTTCTGGATTCTTACTGGCGTCCGATTCACGTCGGCATCGCTTCGCTGAGCTACGGCGTCGCGCTCGTCTGTTTCGCGGTCGCGGTCATCTACCTGCTCAAGGACGGGGTCAAGACGGAGGCGATGGCCATCTGGTCGAGCATCTTCGGCCTCTCCATCTTCGCCACCATCAGCAAGTTTTCCGTCTTCGCGCCGAGCACGTTCGGGACCTACACGGCTTCAACCGTGCTCGGCGACTCGCGCCAGGCATGGGGGCTGCGCGCAGACATCCCGCTCGTCGGCTGGCTGCTGGTCGCGGCCGGTTTACTGCTGGTCGGAACCATCGTTACTTTCATCAAGTATCTACGGCAGAATGACGAGGCCGCGCGCGTCTGGGGGCATCGCCTGCTCAAGCTCTCGCTGGTCGCGCAGGGCGCAGCCATCGCCGCGCTCGTCTCCGGCGTCAAGACGATGACCAACGTCGTCACGCATCTGGACCCGCGCCAGTACGAGCGTTTCAGCCTCTGGTTCTTGCAGCGGCAGAAGGTCAGCCCCGAGCAGATCGCGCAGTTTGGCCCGCAGGAGTTGCACATGATGGCCGAGAGGTGGATTACTCAAAGCGGCTCGATGCTCAAGCTCAGTCTCAACGCGAATCCGGTCGAGCTGGCGGCGCTGATTACGGCCTTCGTGGCCACGCTCTTCGTCATCATCTTCAGTTTCCGGACGGAGAAGCTCAGGGCGGCGCTGCCTTCCGCGGCCAGGCTCGACAGCCTGATGTATAAGACGGCGGGCGTGGCCTTCGCCGGGCTGGCGCTGCTCCTGATGACCGGCGCTATCTGGGCCAACGAATCATGGGGCAGGCCCTGGGGATGGGACTCGAAGGAGACGGGCGCGTTCGTCGCCTGGCTGACCTACGGGGCTTTCCTGCACGCGCGCATCGCACGCGGCTGGAACGGCAGGCGCTCGGCCTATTTCGCGGTCGTCGCCTTCCTCCTCGTCATCTTCACGTACCTCGGCGTCAGCTATCTTCTGCCCGGTCTCCACTCCTATGCGTGAGACTGGAGGGGAGTTTTCATTTTTCGGTTTTCAGTTTTCAGTTGGGAAACTAACTGCTTTTAACTGAAAACTGAAAACCGAAAACTGAAAACTATTTCCTTCTTATGTCCAGAGACAACATCCTGTACTCGATTATCGGCCTGCTGCTGGGCGTGATTGTCGGCTTCGTCTTTGCCAACACGGTCAACCAGCGCGGCCACTCGCCGCAGCGCACGCCCGCGGGCAGCAGAGGGGCCGGGGCGCAGGCGGCGCAGGATGCCGGACTGCCTCCCGACCATCCTTCGCTGCCCGCGAACGCCGCCGAAGGGCAGGAGGAAGGGCAGGCCGACGGCGAGGCGAGGATCGAGCAGGCCAGGGCCGAGCCGAACAACTTCGAGGCGCAGATGGAGGCCGCGGCCTTCTATTACCGGACGCGCCGTTATGATGAGGCCCTTGAGTTTTTGATGCGGGCCAACCAGTTGCGCCCCGACAGCTACGAGACCATCGTCGCGCTCGGCAACACGAACTTCGACGCCGGGCGCTACGAGCTGGCCGAGCGTTGGTACACGGCCGCGCTCGTCAAGCAGCCCAAGGACATCAACGTCCGAACGGACCTCGGGCTGACGTTTCTCTTCCGCCAGCCGCCCGATATGGAACGCGCTATCAGGGAGTTCCGAACCTCGCTCGAAACCGACCCGAAGCACGAGCAGACGTTGCAGAACCTGGTCGTCGCCCTGACGAAGAAGGGCGACCTGGAGGAAGCCGGAAAGACGCTGGCCCGGCTTGAGCAGGTCAATCCCGGCAACCAGAGCATGTCCAAGCTGCGCTCCGACATCGAAGCGGCGCGCGCCTCCGCCACCGGGGCCGGGCCTGCGGGCAGCGGCAGCAAGCGGCGCTGACCGTTTGATTCGACAATCATTTTCGGACAATCATTTTCCATTGAGAGGCCGCGGCCCGGCTCGCCGCCGAACAACAGCGCGAAAGCCGTGCAGCCGCTTCCATTCGCAGGCTCTCTGCGGTCACGCCGATGACACACACCCCGAAGCCGCGAAAATGCAGGACGGCCCTGACGGCATCCGCGCTCTGCCTGCTGGCCATCTTCGCCTGCCGCGCGCAGGCACAAACCATTCCCGTTCAGACGCCCGCGCCCGCGCCTTCAACAACAGCGCCGTGCGCTCAAACTCCGGCCTGCCCGCAGTCCGCGCCGCGAGTGATTCAACTGAGCGCCGTCTACAAGAACGGCGACCAGCCCTTGCAGCAGGACGACAAGGTCTTGCAGCTCGCGCGCAAGCGCTTCTACCTCTCTCCCTGCCCCTTCAACCTGGAGAAGATTCAGAGCAGCGCCGGGCCAGCGCCCTCCCGCAGCAGCTATTACAGCCGCGTTCATGCCAGCCCGCAGTTGATTCGCTGGCTCGAAACCAACAACTGCGACACCATCTATTGCCGCGAGTTGACGAGGGAAGAAGTCACCTGCGCGGCGACCGCTCCCGGCTGCGTGCCGGAATTCGTCCGGGCATACGGCGAGGCCCTGCGCAGGCTCAAGGGCAATCAGGAGCTGGCACGCAGGTGGGTGACAAACTACGCGCCGCTCTCCGCGCCGGAGTTGAGAATCGGTTTCTACACGGAGAAGACGAGATGGCTGGACAAAGCGGTAGCGGCGGTTGAGAAGGAGGCGGGGCTGAAGCCGGGCACGATCAGAACCGCGATGACGGACAGAAGAGGCATAGCCTATTTCTACGACCTCTGCCCCGGCACTTACTACATCTCAAGCCTCGCTCCCGTAGAGGTCGAGGACGCGGGTTTCGTCTGGGAGACGACCGCCATCAACGTCAAGGCGACGAAGCCGCCCGAGCCAGACCAACTGAGCATCACGCCCGTCTTCCTGGCCAACGTCCCGTCGAAGAAAAAGCGCGCGAACTTCTTTGTCGGTAAGAGAGTCGCCGGGCCGCTCTCTTCCAACTCCGGGCGCGAGGGCCGGAGCGTTCGGCACGAGCGGGCCAGCCAGTGACGAAAGGTGACGAAGTGGGGCCGCAGAGGAAGCCATTTGATCGTCGAGTCGAACGCCGCCTGCTCGCGCTCGGTATTTTCGCGGCCGCGCTGGCTCTCCTCACTTACGCGCGTGCGTCCTCGACGCCTTCCGTGCCCGAACCGCAGGACCGCCAGCAACAGAACCGGCGGCGGCGCGCTCGCCCCGCGGCGCAGACGGCTCGCAGCACCGCGCGCAACTATTCGCGCTTTCGTCACGAAGACCATCGCCGCCCCGTCGCCGACCTCAAATGCTCCGACTGTCACACGATCCCTTCGGCCGCCGAGCCGGATACGATTGCCGCCGCGACGAATCCGCGCAGCAGCGGCTATCCAGACCATGATTCCTGCGTGCGCTGCCACCGCCAGCAGTTCTTCAAGGGAGCGAGCCCGCAGATTTGCACGGTCTGTCATACGCGCGCGAGCCCTCGACTCTCTGCGCGCGACATGCAGCCGTTCCCGAAGCAGGGCGAGCAAACAATCGCGCGCGAGTTCCCGGGCTATTTTCCGCACGGGCTGCATCAGAGCGTCATCGCCTCGAAGACCCTTCCCCCGGCGCTTGGGCTGAATGAAGGATGGAGCGCCGCGCACGTATCTTTCACCGGAGGGCAGGCGGGCGATGCTCCGGCCAGGGCGTTGGACAACTGCGCCACCTGCCATTTGACGGACGAGCGAGCGCCCGTCGCGCTGCCGGTCGGCGGCAGCGAAGGGGCCTTCCGCCCCGAAGCCGCCGGGACATTCAAGACGGTCCCTTCCGGCCACGCCTCCTGCTTCAACTGCCACTGGCAATCGCAGCCGCCCTTAAAGGATGACTGCGCCGGATGCCACCTGCCGCCAGGAGACTTCGCGGCGCAGAGACGAGCGACTGAACCGGCGGCGCTTCCCGGCGTTCTCGCATCAAAGGCCGCCGCATGGTTCAAGGGCTGGCCGCGTGACTGGCCCAGGCGACTCTCGCTGAAGTTTCGTCACCAGACCGAGAATCACGACCTCGGCTGCACGACTTGCCACATCAACATCACGCAAATGGAGACGCTCAATATCCCGAAGGCGGATGTCCCCATAGCTTCGTGCGCGCCCTGCCATATCCAGGCATCGCCCGTGCTGCGCAGTGAAGGAGCGCCCGTCACTATCTCTTCCGAGATGGGCGCGGAGGCCGCGGACAAAGATAATCGCAGCCATACCTGCATCGGCTGCCATACCTCCGTCATCGGCCGCGAGAGGCCGCCGTGCAGCCATCGCCTGGTGCTCGGACAAAAATGCGAAGAATGAACGACGAGCTGACCGACAAAGCCGCCGGAGCGGCAGAGAGGCCCGACGACCGTGTGAATGAGCCCGCGCGGCGCATGCGCATCTGGCCGCTCGCGGTGTCGCTCGTCCTCCTGCTCGCGGCGACCGTCCTGCTCGGCAGGCACAGGCTGGCGGAAACTCCCGGCGGACCAACCGAGCCCGGCGCAGCGCCGCCGGTCCAGGCGCGAGACTATTCCAGGTTCTCGCACTCTACTCCGAACGAGCACGCGCAGTTGATGAACCGCGCCAACTGCGCATCGTGCCATCGCCGCAGGGACAATTCGGCCGAGCCCAGGTTCCCCGCTCACAAGGATTGCACGGGCTGTCACCTGTCACAGTTCACGACGCCCGATATTCCGATGTGCGCCATCTGCCACACGCCGGAGGGACTCGGCGAAGCGAACCCACGCCTGCGTAAATTCCCGGGCCTGCGCAGCTTCAAGGCCGAGTTCGACCACGCAGAGCACATGCAGGGGCTCGCGGCGGCGCGCCCCGCACGCGGATGTGTGGCCTGTCATGCGCCCGCGCGGCGCGGCGTCGCGCAGACAATCCCGGCCGGTTTGAGCGCCCATCAAAGCTGCTACGAGTGCCACACTCCCGGCAGGCGGACGGACGCGGGCGGCGACATCTCTTCCTGCGGCTCGTGCCACGGGCCGGGCGCATACGCACAGACTTCGACGGCCGCGCGGGCCTTCCGCGTCGGCTTCAGCCACGCCGAGCACGGGCAGCGCCAGCGCCTCGACTGCGACAGTTGCCACACCGTCAGGGGAGGCGGTCTGGCGCAAGCCAGGCAGGTTACCTCGACACTCGCCGTGCAGCATTTCGCCAGCACGCGTGCGCAAAGCTGCATGACCTGTCACAACGGCAAACGCGCTTTCGGCGACATGGACTTTAATGATTGCAGGCGCTGTCACAGGGGTCAGACCTTCCGCATGTGAGCCGGACGCTCGAACCGGCCAGAAGCCCTGGCTTCAAGTTGAATCAAGATGTGCTGATGCGCCGGGGAGCGCAAGGATTGGCAGAGCGGCGCGGCGTCCAACTGTTTGACGCGGAAGAGCCGTCGGGCGGCTTAAGTTGTTATTAACACAAAGGTTGCGAGCCCCGAGCGATTGCCAGGCGTCAGTATTAAACGCCCGCGTCAGCCGTTAAGATCGAAGAGGTTCCGGTGAATCTCCGCGATCTGCTCCGGGTCAAGCTTGGGCTTGCGGTCGTAAGCCAGGAGCCCGTTCTTCTCCTGCTCGATGTCGGTCAACTGCGTGTAGCAGAACCCGGCCAGGAAGCGCAGCGACGCGATGCCCTCCATCAGGTCGCGGTACTTCTGCAAGAGCTCGTGCGAGGTGCGGAAAGAGCCGTAAAACTTGTAGAGCATGTCGCGGTCTTCGGGCTCAACGTCCGGCGGAATGAAGAGAAATCCGCCGACTTCCGAGAGCATGATGGGCTGTCCCCTGTAGCTTGAGCCGAGGACGAAGAGAGGCTTGTTGCCGATCCAGACATGTGCGGGCAGCGCGCCCCCGTTGGCGGCGTCCTGGTAACGCTTGCGCAGCAGGTCGGCCGTCGGCGTGTAGTCGTGAATCGCGCAGATGTCCGTGATGTCGCTATGCTCCCAGCCGTCGTTGTCAATAACGGGGCGCTTCGGGTCCAGGCGACGCGTGGCGGCCACCATCCGCTCGATGAAAGCAAACTGTCCCGGGTGATTATTCTTCAGCTTGGGAAAGCCCATGCTCTCGTTGACCGGGACCCAGGTGATGATGCACGGGTGGTTGTAGTCGCGCCTGACGGCCCGGCTCCACTCCGCCGAGAGCCGCTCTTCGGCGTGCGACGACCACTCGCGCGCATTGGGCATCTCTTCCCAGACCAGCAGCCCCAGTGTATCGCACCAGTAGAGCCAGCGCGGGTCCTCTATCTTCTGGTGCTTGCGCGCGCCGTTGTAGCCGAACTTCTTAATCCACTCGACATCGGCGCGCAGGGCTTCGTCCGAAGGCGCGGCCAGGTAGCTCTCCGGCCAGTAGCCCTGGTCGAGCACCATCGCCAGGTAAGTCGGCCTGCCGTTGAGCAGGTAACGGCCCTGCCGCAATTCGATGTCGCGCAAGCCCATGTAGGAAGAGACGTGGTCGAGCAGCCGGTCGCTCTCGAAGAGACGAACCCGCAGCTTGTAGAGATGCGGCGATTCCGGCGACCAGAGCTTGGCGTTTTCAATCGAGAGCGTCAGCCAGCCGGTCGCGGCCGTAATCTCTTCGACCGCGGTGGCGACTACCTCTTCGCCGTCGAGCGCCTCGATTTCCAGCCTTCGCAGCCCGGAAGGCGCATGCAGGTAGACGCTGATTTCAGCCGCCTGGCGATGAGCGTGCGGGGTGATTCTGAGTTCTTCGATGCGGATGGGCGGGACCGGCTCCAGCCAGACCGTCTGCCAGATGCCCGTCGTGTTGTAATAGTCTATGTCGTGCGGGCGGCCCGTGGTGGACTGTTTGCCGCGGGGCTGGCGCGGGTTCTGGCGGTCCTCGACGCGCACCGTCAGGCGATTGATGCCGTGATTGAGGTACGGCGCGATGTCGAACAGAAAGGGGACGTGCCCGCCCTGGTTGTGCCCGACCTCCTGGCCGTTGACCCAGACGGTGGCGCGGTAATCCACGGCCCCGAAATGGAGCAGCAAATCCTGGCCGCGCCATTCCTGCGGCACTTCAAAGCTGCGCGAGTACCAGACTATCTCGTGGATACTCTTATCGTTGATGCCGGAAAGCTGGCTCTGGTAAGGAAACGGGACGACGATCCGCTGGCTGAGCGTCAGGCCGTACTGCCAGCCAAGCTCGCGCCCCCGGTTCGCATCGTCATACTCGAACTCCCACTCGCCGTTGAGGTTGAGCCAGCGGTCTCGGACGAATTGCGGCCGGGGATATTCAGGGCGTGGCAGAGGAGCGGGCTGATGATCCATCAAAGCAGCAGGGGTTTCCATGTTCAGATTGGTCTTCGCAAAAGGGACGGGCCGCGCGCCCGGTCCTTAATGCGCAACGCCCCATAGCTTAACCCATTTCGCCTGACATTAGTGTGATTAAATTCTTACGAGCGGTTGGATGCGGCAAAAGCCCTTGCGGTTTCCGGCTGCTCGCGGCGGAAGGCTGGGGCCCACTGCGGCTCGCAATCACGCATGAAGCGCGCGAGCGCATGATCGAGACTCGGGAGCATGATGGCACGCTCGCTTGTGAGGGCGCTATCGGCCGGACGCGGGGCCGCGAGCCCGAGCGTATGCGCCGCGCGCGCGTCAATCCCGTCCGGGCCAAAGCCCGCGAGCCCCGCCGCCTTGATCGCCAGCTCGGCCCAGGTCAAGGCCCCCTCGTTGGCCAGATGCCAGATACCCTGCTCGCCGTCAATCAGCAGGTCCAGGCTGGCGTTGACCAGGTCGGGGACATAGGTGGGAGTGATGACGGCATCGTCGGCCGCCGCGAAACGCTGCCCGGCGGCCAGAGTGCGCAGCACAGCGATCACGAAGTTATGCTCGTCCCAGGGGCCGAAGAACGCGCTGGTGCGAATGACCAGGGCGGCAGGCAGCGCCGCCAGCACGCGCGCCTCGGCCGCGGCCTTGCTCCGCCCGTAGACGTTGAGCGGCGCAACCGGGTCGCTCTCGACGTAGGGACGCTGCTTTGCGCCGTCGAAGACGAGGTCGGAGGAGAAGGTCAGCAGCGAAATAGCGCGCCGCGCACAGGCCGCCGCCAGGACCGCAGGCCCATCCGCGTTCTCACTGAAGCAGCGCTCCGGCTCTTGCTCGGCATCGTCCACGCGCACGTAACCGGCCGTGTTGACTATCGCCCAGGGCTCGTACTCGGTCAGGGCCGCCTCGACCGAAGAGGCGTCGGCGATGTCCATCTCGGAGCGCGCCAGCAGCCGGTAGGAGAGGCCCCGAATCTCGCAGAGCCGCGCAAAAGCCCTGCCGAGCGTGCCGGTTGCGCCGGTAATCAGGAGCGGGCGCGGCTGTCCGCTGGTCATGGCTACGCCCTGGACCGCCTGTGAGACGGCGCGCGCGTGACGCTTGACCGGCTGATACTGTAGCCGGTTGAGCCTGCGCCACCAGCCGGGCGAATCGAGAACCGGGTGGCCGTGCTCGCGCCCCGCAGCCAGTTCCTTGAGCATCCGCGCCAGCGCCGTCGGGCGTGGCCCTCCCCCGCGCAGATCGAAGACCCCCGGCTCATAATGTCCTTCGGAGCGCGTCACGAGGCTATTCCAATCAAACGCCCCGAGCAGCGACCAGGCGGTCACGGCGCGCAGGTCCACCCCGTCCGCACGCAGGCTTTGAGCCCCGTCCCAGACCTCCTTGAGCCAGCGCAACTGCTCTTCGCGCGTGCAGCCGAGATGCGTTTCCGTCACGGCCAGCGGCAGCCCGTAACGCTTCCAGGCCTCCTTCAACAGGGCTTTCGGCCCGGCCGTGCCTTCGGCGCAGACGCGCACGGCCTCTACGTCCGCATAGATTTGCCGGCCGTTGCCGCCGTGCGTCGAGGACGGGTAGCGCGCGATGCGTTCGTCCAGAAAGCGCTCGCTTGTCAGGTAATGATTGATGCCGAGAATGTCCGGCTGGCAGGGATGCTCGACAAACCAGTGGAGGTCGGCCTCGCTGACCCCGGCCGAGCGTAGATAATTCCACAAGGCATGATTTCGATTGACGCGGCCCGACAGCAGATCGTAGCTCAACCAGCGGCGTTCGTTCTCGAACCTGGCCTGGTAGGCGAGCTTGCGCGTGCTGAAGGTCTTGCCGAGGTCTTCGGTCTGAACCAGTTGCGCCGCCGGGTTGACCTGGCGAATGGCGCGCATCGAGAGCGCGACGGCACGACACTGCGTCAGGAGAGCACGCGCGAAAGTCCGCGCGCTCTGCCCGTGCGGATACCAGTGACCGTAAAGCCCGCTGAAGCGGGCGGTGGTCAAAGGCTCGTTGACGGGCGTGTAAGATTCGACCCAGGGGTAGCGCTCGGCCACGGCGCGCGCATAGGCCGCCAGCTTTTCCGGGAAGGCCGGGTCTACGAGGCTCGTGTCGCGCGGCCCGCTGCCGTGATGAACGAGACCGACGATGGGTCGTATTCCAAGCTCGCGCAGGCGCGTGAGGCGCGCGTCGGCCCAGGACCAATCGGCCTCTGCCAGTTTCCCCGGCGCAGTCCGCTCCCACAACACGGGGTAGCGCAGCGCGCGCACGCCGAGCCCTGCGAAGAGGTCCAGGTCCTCGATACGAGTCGAGTGGCCGTTGAGCTTCAGTTGATCGAAATACTGATCGCCGACGCGATTAACGGTACACTCGACTCCAGCCCATAGCTCGATTGACGATAAGACAGCTGACTCCGCCGACATAGAGGATGCCCTCCGGTCTGCCCCGGTCACTGGCTCGTCAAGGCCAGCTCCCTCGTGTTGCGATGACCGTTGCCGTTGCCGTTGCCATTCCCATTGCCGTTGCGCGGGTGGCTCGACAGCGCCGTCACGGCCTGCGAGCGCTTCGTCCCGTGAATCTTGGCGTAGACGGTCAGGGCCTGGGCGACGATCTGGTCCATGTTGTAATACTTGTAGGTGGCGAGCCGCCCGACGAAATGCACGCCCGGCTCCTCGTCCGCCAGCGCCTTGTACTTGGCATACAGCTCGGCGTTCTCCTTGCGCGGCACGGGATAATAGGGGTCGCCCTCGGCCTGCGGAAACTCGTAGACGATGCTCGTCTTCGAGTGCTCCTGCCCGGTCAGGTACTTAAACTCCGTGATGCGCGTGTAGAGCTGCTCGTTCGGATAGTTGACGACCGGGGCCGGTTGGTAGGTCGGCACATCATGCGTCTCGTGCTTGAACTCCAGCGAGCGATACGGCAGCCGCCCGTAGCGATAATCGAAGAACGCATCAACCGGTCCCGTGTAGATCATCTCGCGGTATGGAATCTCGTTGACGATCTCGCGATAGTCGCAGTTGAGCATGATCTTGATGTTCGGATGGTCCAGCATCTTCTCGAACATTCGCGTGTAGCCGTGCAGCGGCATCGCCTGGTAAGAGTCCGTGAAATAGCGGTCGTCGCGGTTGGTTCGCGTCGGCACGCGCGAAGTCACAGAAGCATCCAGCTCGGAAGGGTCCAGGCCCCACTGCTTGCGCGTGTAGTTGCGGAAAAACTTTTCGTAAAGCTCGCGGCCGACCGCGTTGACGACGACATCTTCCGAGGTCTTGATCTCTTCTTTCTTCTCCGCGACCGACTCGAAGAACTCCGCCAGCTGAAACGAAGTCAGGCTCAGACCGTAGAGCTTGTTAATCGTATCCAGGTTGATCGGAATCGGCACATGCTGGCCGTCAACGTGCGCCAGGACCCGG
>DASVWH010000140.1:0-9930 GCA_036389715.1 Pyrinomonadaceae bacterium
AGACTTCAAGACTCTCTTGCTTTTACTGAAAACTGAAAACCGAAAACTGAAAACTCAAAAACCCTTCACTGCCTGACATTAACCTCTTCAACAAACGTCACACGATTAATTTCATGGAGCGTAGAGATACCGGCGAAAACCTTTTGCAGGGCGGATTCGCGCAGGCCCGTCAGACCTTCGGCCTCGGCCGCGCGCCGGACTTCCGAGCCGGGACGCCGCTCGACGATCATCTCGCGGATATTGTCTGTCAGGTCCAGCAGCTCGTGAATGGCCGTGCGCCCGCGATAACCCGTATGATTACAGGCATCGCACCCGACGCTCATGTAAAAGACGGTCGCCTTATGATTTTCGGGCAGCAGTCCAGACTCCAACAGCTCTACGTCGGTCGGGCGATAGCTCTGTTTGCAGACGCCGCAGAGCATTCGGACCAGGCGCTGTGCGAGCACGCAGTTAAGGCTCGAAACGAAGTTATAAGGCTCGACGCCCATGTTGAGAAAGCGCCCGATGACATCAATGACGTTGTTGGCGTGGACGGTGGTAAAGACCAGGTGGC
This sequence comes from Pyrinomonadaceae bacterium, assembly GCA_036389715.1. GTDB lineage: Bacteria > Acidobacteriota > Blastocatellia > Pyrinomonadales > Pyrinomonadaceae > DASVWH01. The sequence goes on from DASVWH010000140.1 coordinate 554, forward strand.
CCGTCAGCGCGGACTGGATGGCGATCTGCGCCGTCTCGTTGTCGCGGATTTCGCCGACCATGATCTTGTCCGGGTCATGGCGCAGGATGGAGCGCAGGCCGCGCGCAAACGTCAGGCCCTTCTTCTCGTTGACGGGAATCTGCGTGATCCCGTGCAGCTGGTACTCGACCGGGTCTTCAATCGTGATGATCTTGTCTTCTTCGTTCCTGATCTCGTTGAGGGCGGCGTAGAGCGTCGTCGTTTTGCCCGAGCCGGTCGGGCCCGTGACGAGCACCATCCCGTAAGGCTCTGCGATGTAGCGGCGAAACTTCCTGATGTCATCTTCGGAGAACCCGACCACGTCCAGGTTCAGATTGCGAAACTCTTCGTTGATCTGCTCTTTGTCGAGAATACGAATGACCGCGTCTTCGCCGTGGACGGTCGGCATGATCGAGACGCGGAAATCCACGTTGCGCCCCTTGTAGCGGACGCGGAAGCGCCCGTCCTGCGGCACGCGGCGCTCGGCGATGTCGAGCTCCGACATGACCTTGATGCGCGAGATCAGCGTCTGGTGATAGGCCAGGTCAATCGGGTCCACCTTGGCGTAGAGCGCGCCGTCAATGCGGTACTTGACCTGCACCTCCGTGTCGCGCGTTTCGATGTGAATGTCGGAGGCGCGCGACTCCATCGCATTGAAGATGATCGTATCAACCAGCTTGATGATGGGCGACATCTCGGAGTCGGTCGCCAGGCGGTCGAGGTCCAGCACCTCTTCGCCCGCCTCCGTCTCCTTGACGAGCGAGATGCGAAAACCGGAGGTCGCCTCCTGGAGCACACGCTGCGTCGCGTCGCCCTTGCGCAGGACGACATCAATGGCCCCGGCCGTGGCGACGTGCGGCACTAACCGCGCGTGCAGAGCGCCCGCCAGCTCGTCCAACTTTTCGAGGTCGGTCGGGTCCGCCATGGCGATGTGCAGGCGCTTGCCCTCGCGGCGCAGCGGCACGAACTGGTGGCGGACCATCAGGTCAACGGGCAATTCCGTGAGCAGGGCGTAATCTATCGGCGAATCTCCGGTGGGCGGCAGCAGGTCAACGTAGGGCAGACGATAACGCAGCGCCAGCCCGCGCGCCTCGCGCACTTCGGGCGGGTCGCTATCGGCGGGCAGCGAGGCGGCGGCCGTCGCCTGCGGCACACGGCGCGCCCCTGCTTCATCATAGGCTGAAATTGTTTCCGTATATTCTTCCGACAACTGTTTCATAAAACAAATCCCTGATGCCGCGGGGGAGGTTGAGGAGCGCCTGGCCTGTTAGCGCCCGGAGGAGGCATTCGATATAGAATAAATGATCGGCAGATAGATGCTGAGCAAGATCAGCACGACGACACCGCCCATGAAGATAAGAATCGCAGGCTCCAGCGTCGTCGTCAACTGCTCAAGGCGCACCTCGGCCTCCGAATCATAGAAGGTCGAGACCTCGTCGAGCATCTCGCGCAGGCTGCCCGAACGCTCGCCGACCCCGATCATGTCCAGCGCCAGTTCCGGCATCCATTCGGCCGACGCCAGGCTCTCCGTAAAAGAACGCCCTTCGCGAATCATCGGGAGGATGTCGGAACTCCTGCGTCGCAGCTCCCGGTTCGTGATGGACTCGGCCGAAATCTCCCAGGATTCGACCAGCGTAATGCCGCCCGCCAGGAGCGTCGCCAGCGAGCGCGTGACCTGTGCCACGGACATCTGCTGCAAGAGGCGGCCGACCAGCGGCAGGCGCAGCAGCGTCCTGTCGAGCTTGAGTCTGCCCGAAGGCGTCCGCAGCCAGAGCACGAGCGCCACCAGGCTGGCCCCGAGCAGCGGCACGAGCCAGTAAAAGTTTGAGCTTAACCAGCCGGAAATGCCTACGACGATTAGGGTTAGCGTCGGCAGCCGCTTATTGCCGAAGCCCTCGAAGAGGCTCGACATCTGCGGCACGACGTAGATCGTCAAAAAGAAGACCATCCCGAAAGAGGCCAGCAGCAGGAGCACCGGGTAGGCCAGCGCGCCGCGAATCTTGCGCACCAGGTTAACGTTGCGCCGCATGTAGGCGACGTAGCGGTCGAGCACGTCGTCGAGCGCGCCGGAGCGTTCTCCGGCCAGGATCGAGGCCGTGTAGATGCGCGGGAAGATCGGCCCCTGCGCGGCGAAGGCGGCCGAGAGCGCCAGCCCGCCGCGAATCTTATCTTCGACATCGGCGAGCACGGTCCCGAGCCCGGCCGACTGCGCGCGCTTGCGCAGCATCGAGATGGACTGCAAGATCGGGATACCGGCGCGCAGGAGCGCCGCCAGCTGCTGGTTGAAGAGCAGAAAATCGTTGGCTTTGAAGTGTGCGCGCTGGCCCTTGCCGCCCCGGCGCGTGAGGCCCGAAACGCCCGAAGTCTTCGGCGGCGTGACGGCGAAGACGCGATAGCCCTCGCTTTCGAGCCTGACGCGCGCCTCCTGCACACCGACGGCCTCGACGGTGCGCGTCACGACTTCGCCCGCAGGCGTTCCCAGACGACAAATGAACTCGGCCATAATGCTGAAAGCTGAAAGTGGACAAAAAACTGTCTGCCGTCACGAGCCGGGCAGACACCCGAGTATATCACGGCGGCGGAATCAGGCGAACCGCGCCGCCCGCTGGAAAGTACACGCCCGCCGAGACCGAAAGTTGCATCTCAACCGGGGTAATTCGCACGGCCGGGGCCCTGGCTGCATGGGCGCGCACGGGCTTTCCGGGAATCCGGGCCGACCTTTAAGGGTCTTTGCGGCTTCCAGTCTTGCGCGCCCGCGCGTGCTTGTCCTACAATGCGATTTAGCCTTCGCTTAAAACTGGTGGAAGTAGCGAGCGGCAGTCTCCCCGGAACGCCGTCCACATTGCTTCAACAATCCGTCCTATCATGGCTCGCACCCGCCCGGGTGTGCTCCGATACGGAAGACTATTTTCTCTCGGGGAGAAGGTTTACCCCGGGAGATGGAAAGCTACTGAGGGCCACATGACAGCACCGCGCCGCACGACATTTCACGTCGCGCTTGTCTTCTCTCTCGCATTCGTCGGCGTCCTGCTCCTGGCGCTCGACCGGGCGAACGCTCAACAACAGACTCCCGCAGCCGGGGCGCAGGAGGAGCAGACCAAGCCCGCCGCAAAGCCCGCCCGAGCCGCGCCGACGCCCGGGCCGAACGCCGGGACGGAAGCGGGCGAGCAGCTCATCGTCAACACGGATTTAATCACCTTAACCGTAACCGTCACAGATAATTACGGTCGCTACGTCTCGGGCCTCGACAAGAAAGCCTTCACCGTCTTCGACGATAAGGAGGAGCAGGAGATCGAGTTCTTTTCCGACGACGATGCGCCCGTCTCGGTCGGCGTCATCTTCGACGTTTCGGGCTCGATGAGCGGCGACAAGATCAGCAAGGCCCGCGAGGCCCTCTCGAAGTTTATTCAGACGAGCCACGATTCGGACGAGTACTTCCTGATCGGCTTCAACTCGCGCGCCCAGCTCCTGCTCGACAAGACGCGCGACGGCGACGCCATTCTCAACAAGCTGACCTTCGTCCAGCCGCGCTCGAACACGGCGCTCTACGATGCCTGCTATCTCGGCGTCGAGAAGGTCACGCGCGGGGCTCACCAGAAACGCGCCCTGCTCTTAATCAGCGACGGGCAGGATAACGATTCGCGCTACACCTTCAACGAGGTTCGCCGCCTCCTCAAGGAGTCCGATGTCGTGCTCTATTCGGTAGGCATCCTCGGCGGCAGCGACCCCGGCAACTCGCTCGGCATGGAAGGCCAGGCCATCCTCGACGAGCTGTCGTCGGTCTCCGGCGGCAAGGCGTTTTTCCCGAGCACGGCGGCCGAGATGGACGAGCTGTTCGAGCGCATCGCGCTTGAGCTGCGCCACCAGTATTCCATCGGCTACAGGCCCAAGAGCTTCGTCAACAACGGCAAGTGGCACAAGATCAAGGTCAAGCTGACGCCGCCGCGCGGGCTGCCGCGCCTCTTCGTCCGCAGCCGCGAAGGCTATTATGCCGTGACCAACCCGCGCTGAAAGTTTCCGTCAAGGGCTTCGAGCCCGGCAACGCGGGGACCCCAAAGGACATCTTTAACAGGTGTACGTGCGGGCGAAACAGCGGTTTTTCGCCACGCTCTTTGCCCCAGCCGCACCGAGTTGAGCCGTTTCGAGGCGACTCGACAGCCAGGCCGGAAGCGCCCCGCTACTCCCCTCCTCTTCCTAAGGGACGTGGGCGTGCGGGGCGCTTTTAGCTGAAATAAGGGGCTCCCGGCCAGCCGCTCGACGGCCGACATCCGATTCTCCTTTGGGACACGTTAAGTTATGAAGAACGCTTTAGCTCACACGCCCGCCCGCGCCCGTCGCGCCACGCTGTTGCTCGTTGTCCTGATGCTGGCGCTGGCGCTGCTGGCCGTCTCGCACAAGGGGCGGGCACAGACGCCGCAGACGGGACGCCCGCGCCGCGCCGCCGCGACCACGCCGACGCCGACGCCCGCCAGGCAGACGCCCGCGCCGCGCCCGACGCCCGGACGCGTCCCGCAGGGGCAGGTCGTCCTCCCCGATACGCCGCCCGACATGCCCAACCCCGTCGGCCAGGAGATCGGCGAGGAAGGCACGCTCAAGATTGACACGGAGCTGGTCAACCTCAACGTCCGCGTGATAGACCGCAACAACCGTCCGATTAACGACGTGCGGCAGGACGAGATTCGCGTCTTTGAAAACGGCGTCCCGCAGCAGGTCTTCTCCTTTTCCAGGGAGGAAGTGCCGATTAGCTACGGCCTGGCGATTGATACTTCCGGCTCGCTCCGGGCGCAGCTGCCGCAGGTGATAGAGGCCGGAAAGGTCATCATCAACAGCAACAAGCCGGGCGACGAGACCTTCCTCGTGCGCTTTATCTCCAGCGACAAGATCGAACAGGTGCAGGACTTCACCTCGAAGAAGGAAGACCTGCTCGACGCCCTCGAAACCTTCTACACGGAGGGCGGGCAGACGGCCATCCTTGACGCCGTCTACGTCTCGGCCGAGCACGTCGCCGAGTATAAGAAGGGCGACGATAATGACCGCCGCCGCCGCGCCCTGATCGTCGTCACGGACGGCGAAGAGCGCGGCAGCACCTATAAGAAGGAGGAGCTTTTCGCGCGGCTGCGCGAGGCCGACGTGCAGATTTACGTCATCGGCTTCGTCGGCGAGCTGGAGAAAGAGGGGGGCTTCATTCGTAAGAGCAAGCATGACGAGGCCGTTGATCTTCTTAACCGCCTGGCCAAGGAGACGGGCGGCCGCGCCTTCTTCCCGGAATCCTTGTCGGACCTGCCGAAAATCTCCGCGGAGATCGTGCGCGACCTGCGGACGCAGTACGTCGTCAGCTACAGTCCGACGAACAAGGAGCGCGACGGGTCGTACAGGGCCATCCGCGTCACGATTGCCGATACGCCCGGCAAAGATAAGCGCATCGCCCTGACGCGCGCCGGACGCATCGCCGGACGCGAGGGCGGCATGACCAGACCCGCCGCCACGACTGCGCCCGCCATCCGCGGCAACGCCCGCCCCGCGGCCAACGGCCGCAATCCATAATCGCCCGACGATAGAGAAATGAAGACGCGTTGACGCGGCGAACAGGAAGCTCTCGCCGCGTCAACGCGTTTTTCGTCGCCCGTGCGTTTTAAGGGGCTGGCGGCGCTGTTGAAATCAGGTAAGCGATAAAGGCTATGAAGGCCAGCGAGAGGACGAGGATGATGGCGGCTATCGGGGCCAGGCCGAAGAAGCGCCAGCTATCGTCGTCCTTCTCCGTAAATTCTTTCGGCAGCCTGAACTCGCCCGTGTCAACCGAGATCACGCCGTCGCCCTTGCCTGCGCGCTCTTCGGGCGGGGCCAGCCGCGCGGCCATCTCGGCGGGCGTCTCATCGCTCGTCAAGACCGGGTTATGCTCGTGATGCGACTCTTCTTTCACAGCCATTTCATCTTCCTAAAATAGAAGTAGAGCACGAAGCCGATGCCGACCATCGAGAGCAGCGCGTAAACGTAGCCGTACTTCCAGCCGAGCTCCGGCATGTGTGCGAAGTTCATCCCGTAGATTCCGGCGATGAGCGTCACGGACATCAGGATGGTGGCCAGCGAAGTCAGCCGTTTCATAATGACGTTCATCCGGTTGCCCTGCACGGAGAGATACGCGTCCATCGTCGAGCTGAGCATGTCGCGCAGCGTGTCAATGGTGTCGGCGACACGGATGATGTGGTCGAAGACATCCTGAAAGTAGACGTAAATTTCGCGCGCGAAGATGGGCTGCTCGCGCCTGAGCATCGTGTTGAAGACATCGCGCAGCGGCGTGATCGAGCGGCGCAGGTGCAGCAACTGCTTCTTGATGCGGAATATCTCTTCGATGGATTCGGGCTTGAAATCGCCGAAAATCTGGTCTTCGAGGTCGTCCATCCGCTCGCTCAACAGATCGAGCAGCGGCATGTAGTCGTCAACAATCGCGTCCATCAAAAGATAGGAGAGCAGCCCCGAGCCATGCTCTGCGCGGTCGGTCCATTCGTGCCAGAGGCGATTGGCCGTCTCGACGGCGCGAATCGGGCGGCTGTGAACCGTTACCAGGTAGTTCGAGCCGAGGAAGATGTTAAGCTCGCGCAATTCCAGGTGGTCGTGCGGCCCGACCAGCTCGGCCTCGTAGAGCACTATGAAGTAGTAGCCCGGATACTCCTCGACCTTCGGGCGCTGGTGGGCCTTCTGGCAATCTTCGATTGAGAGATGATGAAAGTTGAACTCTTCGGCCAGGTCTATGAAATCCTGGCTGGTCGGGTCGCTGACATCGGCCCAGACGACGTTCTGTTTCCCCGAACAGAACTCGCTGATGTCACAGGCCGGAAAGTTGTTGGTAAATTTCTTGGCCGCGCTGTCCAAGCAAACAGTTGTAATCATTGACCGCCGCCGCTCCCTTCTCTTCCGGCGGTCGAGTATACCTGTTTTCTAAACTTTTCAAAGAGAGGATTTCAGGGCCGCTTACTCCCTCTCTTTGGAAGCGGTCTTTCGAGACGCCTGGGCTTTGAGCAGCGGAGCGCGCCCGCCCGCGCCGCCACCGGGCCGGACTAATCCTTGGCCGTCCCTATCAAAATCATCGGCAGACCGATGGCCATGAACATGACGCCCGCGAAGAGAGCGATGGAGAAGCCGCGCCGTGGGCTGGCCCTTTTTCCCGTCAGCAGGTTGACGCCGCCGTAGCCGCTGCGAACCTTTTTGACATACTTGTACTGGAGCTTCACGGCCTCCTTGAGATCAACTTCGACCAGCTCGAAGCCCTCCGGGTCTATGCGCGAGATCGCGCCGTGAAGCTCGTCGCCGTTTCTGAGAAACGCCGTCAGCCTGCTCCCGACGCCGAGCTTCTCGACGTTGCGCTTGATTCGCTGCGCATCCTTGTCCAGTTGCGCGGGCTGTTGCGGCGGCGAGGGATTGGTCGCCGCCGGGGCTGGCGAGCCTTTCTGATTCTCTTGCGTCCCAGGCTGCGTGCGCTCCTCAACGAGAGCCGTGTTCGCGGGCAGGCCCGCGGCCCGCGCCTGCTGACAGTTGGCCTGCGGCGCGGACGCCATGACGAGCGAGACGGCGAGCATCATCGCCAGATAAGAGTTCCACACGATTTCTTCTCCTGCATCTTTGCGGTTTCGTTGGAGTAAGGCCCGGACGAGTTCCGCTTCGAGCCCGCAGCCCGCAATCGCAAGAGCGATGCCAGAGCCGCAGCCGGGCGAAACGTCTATCTTTTCCGGCGCAGGGATGAAGGCGCGCGTGGGGCGTAATTAACGGGAGCGCAGCAAAAAACGGACGGATGGAGTGTTTGTCGCTTTGCCGCTCGGCGGGCCATCGGAGGGTGCGGGCGCTGGCCGGGCGCTGGCCGCAGCTCATCGCCGACGACTGAATCTCGCCCCTCGCCTGGTAAACCTTGACGCTTGACGAGACGGCTTGTTACACTTTCGTGAGAATTAAAGCGAACCCCGACGCTTGCTGCGTCGCTAACAACGGGTGACAGACCCGCGCGTGCGGCGCAGGCTGATTTTTGTAATTCGATGGAGGTGCTATGGTAGGCTTTAAGGTCGGCCAGAAAGTTGTTTACCCTAACCACGGGATTGGAACCATCGAGCAGATCGAGCAGAAGCAGATCGGTTCCGACTCACTCCCCTTCTACACGCTGCGTCTTGCTGCCACCAATTCACTGGTCCTTGTTCCCGTCGCCAATGCTTCAGAAGTCGGCCTCCGTCACCCGATCTCTTCGGGCGAGTGCGAGATGCTGTTGAAGAATTTAGCCGACGATTTCACGGCCCCCGCCAACGACTGGAAAGACCGCTTCAAGGACTTTTCCGAGAAGATGCGGACCGGCGATATTTTCGAGGTCGCCGACGTGCTCAAGAATCTGACTTTTTTGAGCCACCTCAAGCCGCTCTCCTTCCGCGAGCAGCGGATGCTTGAGCGCGCACATTACCTGGTAGTCTCCGAGCTGGCTGCCGTCTGTCGTCAGCCCGAGTGCAACGTCGAACCGCGCGTTGAAGAGGCCCTCGCCCGCGCCTGCTCCAAGCACGACCGCCGACCCGCGCGCACCCGCGCCGCCGGTGCGGCAGTCGGCCACTAAACCGAGCATCCAGAAGTTTTAAAAAGAGAGTCCGCCAGGGACTATGCAGGCCCGTCCGCGAGCCCGGCTCTTTGTCTGTCTTGCGGCTCCGCGGCACAGAACTGTGCTCTTTCTGTCTCTACCGGAGCCCGGCGTGCTATAATTGCGGCCGTTCAGCGCCCCCGTCGAAGAAAGACTCAAACGTATTCGTGATGCGCCCCGCTGTAAATCGAAATGGATGAACCTGCCAGTTACTTTTTAGCCCTTCTTTTCGCCGACGAAAACATCCTCGCAGAGCACGTCTCGTTTACGGAGGCGCTCATCAAGCTCGGGGCCGTGCTCCTGCTGGTCATCGCCAACGGCTTTTTCGTCGGCTCGGAGTTTGCGCTGGTCTCGGTCCGGCGGCCGAGGCTCGAAGCGCGCGCGGCGGCCGGGAGCAAGGGCGCACAGTCGGCGCTGCGCCTGCTGGCCGAACCGACCATCTTCATCTCGGCCACGCAGCTCGGCATCACGCTGGCGTCACTGGCGCTCGGGTGGATCGGCGAGCCGACGGTCGCGGCGCTGCTGCTGCCGGTGGCGGCGCGCATCGCTTCGACAGGCTGGGCCGCCTCAATCGCTCACGGCGCGGCCATCGTCCTGGCCTTCGGGGCCATCACTTACCTGCACATAGTTATCGGCGAATTGATGCCCAAGATGGTCGCGCTCGAACGCGCAGAGGCGCTGGCGCTGGTAGCCTCGCGCCCGCTTGAGCTTTTCGCCAGGGTCTTTCGCGCGCCCATCTGGGTCTTCAACAAGA
>DASVWH010000141.1:0-34598 GCA_036389715.1 Pyrinomonadaceae bacterium
GGCTCAGCGACCGCAGACTCGAACACGGCCGACAATACAGTGACGCAGACGACCACCGTGCGGCAGCCGCGGCTCGTCATCAGCCAGATTTATCCGGGCGGCGGCAATTCCAGCGCGGGCGGCGGGACAGCCACTTACACAAACGATTTCATCGAAATCTTCAATCGCGGGACGACGACCGTTGATTTCTCGCTGACGCCCTACTCGATCCAGTACACCGGCGCGCAAGCTGCTTTCGGAGGAGCGACTGCATCCGCCCTGACGGTCATCAATTCGGGGACGATTGCTCCCGGACAATACTTCTTAATCCAGGAAGCAGCGCCCACGTCTCCCGCCGGAGTGGCACTCCCGTCGCCGGACCTGACCGGAGGAGGCATTAACTTTGCAGCGACGGGCGGCAAGGTCGCCCTCGTACTCGGCACAACGGCGCTGCCTGCGACCGCGTGCCCCGGCGCGACCACTCCCGCGACCACGCCCAATTCACCGACGATAGTTGATTTCGTAGGCTACGGCAGCGGGACTTCCACCAATGCTCCCAACTGTTATGAAGGCAGCGGGTTCGTCAGCTTTACTTCGACCAACAACAACATCAAATCCATCATCAGGGTCTCAAGCTGTCAGGATAGTGACCAGAACTCGACGGACTTTACGACCGTCTCCCCGCCGACGCCGCGCAACAAGCAGACGACGGCCACTCCCTGCCCGACACCGTAAGAACCTCCCGTAATCTTCCGTTTGCAGAAAGGCGGGCTGCCCCGGTACTCTCTCGAACAATCAAAGGGGCCGCCGCACCCGCTATTGCATCCGCCCTTGCATCCAGAAATTCCACAGAAGTACACACACGCCGCTCGCAGCATGTCCTCTGCCGTAGACACCCGTCCCCATCGGCGCAAACTAAAGCCTGCTTTTTAAGCCCTCAAGAGATTCGGATGAGGTTGGTATGAGTATTGCTCACTGGGCGGGCAGGATTCCTCGTTTCCTGCGCCACGTAGGCTTGTGTGCTGGCACCTCTGAAGCCGTGCCGGGGACGGCCCACCGGACAATTTAAGTCGCACCAAGCAGGTTGTCCCACCCTCAAAGACTTGAAGGAGAAAAAGAGATGTCGAGAAAATTCAGTTTGGTTTCGCTGCTTTTTGCACTGGCGGCCGCGTTGCTGGTAAACAGCGGGGCGGCGGCGCAAGGTTTGAGAGGAAAAGCCTTGGAGCAAAGAGGCGCGAAACGCGCAGCGGGCTCGCGGACAGCCAGGATAGCCGTCGGTCAAGGCGAGAGGCTGGAGTTCGCCGGAGATAAATCCAGGGTGATGAAATCCATGCAGCAGGCTCTCGAAAGAGTGAAGGAAAGAGAGGTCGTCAGAGATATTGCTATTCGTTCTTTCGATCAGAAAAACTACCTGGCGGTCCGCCTTGAAGACCAGAGGAAGAGCTTCAGCACGCTATTCATCGAATTAGTGCCAGACTCCGAAGGCTCTGCTTATCATCACACTGGGCCTCACGTCGTGACGTGCAATACCGTCGGCTTCGCCTGTGTCGATTTTTGCGCGATTGTCGAGCCCGGCAAACACGGCAATACATCCCCGTTCACCATCTGTCGCTGCCTGACGGAAGGAGACGGCAGCACCAATAGCGACTCTTGCAGGTTCAAGATTAACAAGCTCTATCTCCCGCAATTAATGGACTCTTTTAACGCGGAGCTGCTGGCCGTCGGGTTTGAAGAATCGTCAGGGGAAGGCACTGCCACCGAAATCGGCCCGAAGGATAAAAGGCCGCGCCCGAAGTCCACTCCGTAAGCGAGGAGCCGGATTTCAGTTCCCGGAAGAGAGCCGGACCCGGCCGTTTAAAAGCCCCGGGTCAGCGAATCACGCCGCCCGGCGGGCTCGACGCGCTGGCGTAGAGGCGTTTGGGCATCCGGCCCGCGAGATAGGCTAGGCGTCCGGCCTCAATCGCCAGGCGCATGGCGCTGGCCATCTTCTCGGAATCGCGCGCTTCCGCAATCGCCGTGTTCATCAGGACGGCGTCCGCGCCCAGCTCCATCGCTATCGCCGCATCACTTGCCGTCCCGACGCCCGCGTCAACGATGATGGTCGCGTCCGGCAACTGCTCGCGCATGATTGCCAGGTTCGCCGGATTCTGCACGCCGAGGCCGGAGCCGATGGGCGCGGCCAGCGGCATCACGGCGGCGCACCCGGCGTCGAGCAGCTTCTTGGCCATAATCAGATCGTCCGTGAAGTAGGGCAGGACCGTGAAGCCCTCGCGGACGAGCACGCGCGCCGCTTCCAGCGTCTGCTCGTTGTCGGGAAAGAGCGTCGTCTGGTCGCCGATGACTTCCAGCTTGATTAGCTCAGTGCCGAGGGCTTCGCGCGCCAGCCTCGCCGTGCGGACGGCATCCTCGGCCGTGTAGCAGCCAGCCGTGTTCGGCAGCAGCGCCAGCGACGGGTCCAGGTGGTCCAGAAAAGATTCGGAGCTGCGGTCGAGCGGAACGCGGCGCACGGCGACCGTTACCATCTCCGCGCCCGCGGCCCGGTGCGCCGCCTTCATCTCCTCAAAGCTGCGATATTTCCCCGTCCCGATAATCAGCCGCGAATTGAAGGTCCGGCCCGCAATCTCCAGCCTTTCCGGCCGCGCCTCTACCACTGTAGACATTACCTTTACTCAGAACTTTCCATTGAGATGCCCTGAATTTACAACGGAAGCCGGGGAAAGAAAAGCAGGGAGTAAGCAGTGAGCAGTAAGCAGTAAGCAGTGAGCAGCCGGAGAAGTTGATAGCGAGCGGTCTGCCTTAAGCAGCTATGTGCCATCGGCCGCAATGTGCCGTAAGCAGTGAGCGGTCTCTTTCTTTTACTGCTTACTGCTTACTGCTTACTGCTTACTGCTCACTATTCCCCCCGCCGACGAAATGAACGATCTCGACGCGGTCGCCGTCGCGGAGGACGACCTGCGGCCAGTTGGCCCGCCGGACGACTTCCCTGTTAAGCTCGATGGCCAGCCGCTCCGGGGCCAGCGAGAGCTGCACGGTCAGTTGCTCCAACGTCAGCGCTTCGACTACTTCACGCGATTCGCCGTTGACCTCTATCCGCAATCCTCTCGCTCCCTCTCTGGCTCTTTAAGCCTGGTGGACCATCCGGCGCAACTCGTATTTATGCCCGTCCTCGCTGACGCTCAGGAGAATCGCCGCCCGCCCGGTCGTGAAATACGGCAGCATCGTGTAGAAGGTGGCGATGCCGTCCTTCGTCGTCTTGACCGAAAAAATCAACGGCCTGAAACTCGTCCCCAGGACCTTCAGCGTGACCGTCGCATTGGGGACTGGCTCCCTGCCCTCCGCTCCCCGCCCGATGCGCACCTGTAGCTTCACAAACTCGCCCGCGTTGAGCTTCTTCTCCTCGATCAGGCTCAGATGAAGCTCGTCGGCAATCTCCGTGGCCTCGGCCGGGACCAGCACGGCATGGTCCAGCACTTCCCCGACGGGCACTTGCGTCGTCCGGGGGCCGGGCTCCGCGGCCTGCGGCTGCTCTCCCGGGTGCTGCGGCGTGGCTTCGACGGGCCGCTGCGATTCTCCGGGCGGCGACCCCGCAAGCGGCGGCTCTGCTAACGACGGCGGAGCCGCTCTCTGCGCATCGGGCGGAGGTTTTGGTTGGGTATCAACCGGCGCTGGCGGGCGAACACCCTGCGCGGGCGGCTCAAACGCGGCGGCATCGCTCGCGGCGGGCGGGTTGGTCCTGGCGGCGCGGGCGCCCGAGTCGCGCTCGGTCTGCCGCTTGAGGTCTTCGATGCGTCCGGCATGAATCGCCGCGCAGATCAGCTTGTGCTGTCTGTGCAGACGCTCGGCCAGCTTCGTTTCGTCAAACCCGGCGCTGATTAAATCCTGGTAGGGCGTGCGCTTGCTGGCCAGGATGGCCCCGCCGACGTAGACCAGCGAAAGAATCAAGGGTGAGTCTAAGCCCTTGTCCTCCGTCTGGACATGATAGACGACGCCGTCATGGTTGACATCAGTATTAAAGCCCGTGATCACAGTCGTTTGTTCCCGCGCCCCGGCGTAACGGATGGATGCTTTCCGGCAGCTTCAGAAGGGGCCGGTTCTCGACAGTAGCATAGCCATTTTCTGGCGGTCAATCTCCTTTATGCGCGAGGCTTTGAGCACTAAAGCGAGAGGCTTGACACACCCCCTCTCATGCTCTACGATGGACTTTGTACCATGATTCTCAAGCTCTGATAATGAGCCTCTCCAACCGCTTTTGCGGAAGGGTTGGACGGGGCCAGAGGTCCGGTTTTCAGACGAGGGTTTCGCGATGCCCCAGTTTGTACTCAAAGATTATCTGCCGATCCTGCTGATGTTCATCGTCGCCGTGGGATTCGCCGCCGGGAACATCCTGCTCTCGCAGCTGGTCGGACAGCGCAAGCGGACGCGCACCAAGCTGATGCCCTACGAGTGCGGCAAAGACCCCGTCGGCTCGGCCCGCGAGCGCTTCTCCGTCAAGTTTTACCTGATCGCGATGATCTTCATCCTGTTCGACATCGAAGTCATTTTTCTAGTGCCCTGGGCCGTCATCTTCAGGTCGTTCGCGACGAGCGGGGGCGCGAATCGCCTACTCATTTACGTCGAGATGATGCTCTTCGTCGCGCTCCTGCTGGTCGGCTACATCTACGTCGTCAAGAAGGGCGCTTTTGACTGGGGCGAGCGGGCGCGGCGCGAGGCCGAAGCCGAAGCGCGTGCCATCCATGACCTGGAAAACCGTGAGCCGGGGACGGGGCGGCGCGCCGCCTGAAAGTGGAGTCGGATTTTTATGGGACTCGAACAAAAGATTGCGGAAGCATTACCGGAAGTCTTAACCACGCGGCTGGACTCTTTGATTAACTGGGCGCGTAAGTCTTCGCTCTGGCCTGCGACCTTCGGGCTCGCCTGCTGCGCCATTGAGATGATGAACGCCACGTCGTCTCGCCACGACCTGGCGCGCTTCGGCTCGGAGGTCTTCCGCGCCAGCCCCAGGCAGGCCGACGTGATGATCGTCTCGGGCCGCGTCTCGCGCAAGATGGCCCCGGTCCTCAGGCGCATCTACGACCAGATGCCCGAGCCCAAGTGGGTCATTTCGATGGGCGCGTGCGCGACCTCCGGCGGCGTCTTCGACAACTACGCCATCGTCCAGGGAGTGGACAAGATAGTGCCCGTGGACGTTTACATTCCGGGCTGCCCGCCGCGCCCCGAGATGCTCATTCACGCCGTCATGATGCTTCAGGAAAAGGTGATGAAGGAATCCGTGCGCGACCGTAAGGATGTCAACATAGAGGAGGCGCGCGAGGCCGTCCCGCCCGGAACGCTGCCGGGCTCTGGCATCTCGGCGACGAACGAAGCCTCCGCGCAGCAGCACTCGCGCCCCTACACCATAGCCTCGCGGCATGAGAAGCGGCGCTCGTCCTGAATCTTGAGAGAATTGAAGCCGTTCGGTAATAGATTTGAGTCAGGTAGAGGGCACAAACATCAGGCAATGTCTAAAGAATTAGAGCAGCCAGCGGGCCAAACGGAAGCGGCCGCACCGACGCCCGGCAACAGCATCACGTCGTCGCCACTGGCGGCGGCGTTGCAGCATCAGGACTGGGCCGGCGAGGTCGTCGAAGCCTTCGGCGAAGTGACCGTCATCGTCCCGCGCGAAAAGCTCTTCGAGATATGCTCTTTCCTCAAGACCGCGCCGGGACTCGAATTCAACATGCTGGCCGACATCTGCGGCGCGGACCGCGGGCCGGAAGAGGAGCCACGCTTCGAGGTCAACTATCACCTCTTCTCGACCACCCGGCATCATCGCCTGCGCCTGAAGGTCTTGCTCAACGACGACGATACGCACGTCCCGACGGTGACGACCGTCTGGCGCACGGCCAACTGGCACGAGCGCGAAACCTACGACATGTTCGGCGTTATCTTCGACGGCCACCCGGACCTCCGGCGCATCCTGTTGCCGGACGAATGGGAAGGTCACGCGCTTCGCAAAGATTTCCCGCTGCGCGGCTACGAGCCGTACAGCCTGACGTAGTTTTGAGTTCTCAGTGTTCAGTTTTCAGCAAAGACCCTCTTGCTTTTAACTGAAAACTGAGAGCTCAAAACTGAAAACTGATATGAGCACTCCGGTAAATCTTCCGCCGCAGTTCGAGATCGTTGATCGCCCGCTGGACACGCAGATGACGATCTCGATGGGGCCGCAGCATCCTTCGACGCACGGCGTGTTGCGCCTTGAACTGGTGCTCGACGGCGAGATGGTCGTCCGCGCCACGCCCGACATCGGTTATCTCCACACGGGCATGGAGAAGCTCTTCGAGTACAAGAAATACCAGCAGGGCATCGTCATCACGGACCGGATGGATTATCTCAATCCGCTCGGCAACAACCTGGCCTATGTGATGGCGGCCGAAAAGCTGCTCGGCCTTGAGATACCGGAACGCGCCCTGACGATACGCGTCCTGATGTGTGAATTGCAGCGCATCGCCTCGCACATGGTCTGGCTGGGGACGCACGCCCTGGACATCGGCGCGATGACAGTCTTCTTCTACTGTTTTCGCGAGCGCGAGAAGATTCTCAACCTGATCGAAGCCGCATCGGGCGGGCGGCTGACGCCCTCTTATTTCCGCATCGGCGGGCTGATGATGGACCTTCCATCCGGCTTCGAGCGCAGGTGCAAGCAGTTCCTGGACGGCTTTCTCGATTCCGTTGACGAGTTTCACACGCTGCTCTCGGGCAACAGGATTTTCCAGCGCCGGACGCAGGGCGTCGGCATAATCTCCGCCGAAGATGCGATTGACTGGGGACTGACGGGGCCCTGTTTGCGCGGCAGCGGCGTTGACATAGACATCCGCCGCGCCAATCCCTATTCGGGCTACGAGAAGTATGATTTTGAAGTCCCGGTCGAGCATGACGGCGATGTCTGGGCGCGCTACATGGTGCGGATGCGCGAGTTGAAGGAGTCGCACAAGATTGCCGTGCAGGCTCTTTCGCGCCTGCGTCCGGGCTCGATCAAAGCCGACGCGCCGAAGGTCGTGCTGCCTGACCGCGAGGCGATGAAGACGCACATGGACGCGCTGATTCACCACTTCCTGATCGTCGCCGAGGGCTTCGACGTGCCCAAGGGCGAGGTCTATCACCCGATTGAAGGCTCGAAGGGCGAGCTTGGCGTCTACATGAAATCCAACGGCGGGCCAAAGCCCGACCGCGTGCACGTTCGCGGCCCGAGCTTCATCAACCTTTCGGCCCTGCCCGTGATGGCCGAGGGCGAGATGGTCGCAGACGTAGTCGCCATCATCGGCTCGCTCGACATCGTGCTCGGAGAAATTGACAGGTAGTAAATGGTAAATCGTAAATGGTAAATAGACGAACGCTTTCACTATTTACGATTCACGATTCACGATTCACCAATTTATGAGCCAGCAATTTACGCCCAATAATCCATTGCCGCAGGAGGCGAAAGTGCCTGCGGAGATGGCCGTCTTCTCGGCGGAAGTCGAGGCGGAGATTGACCGCCATCTGGCCAAGTACCCGGTCAAGCGCTCGGCCATTCTGCCGCTGATGTTCGTCGTCCAGCGCGAGCGCGGATACCTTGACCCGCCCGGCGTGGCGTACCTGGCCGACCGCCTCGGCGTGCGCATCACGGACATCTGGGAGGTGGCGACCTTCTATTCGATGATTAACACGGAGCCGGTCGGCCGGTATCACTTGCAGGTCTGCCGGACGCTCTCGTGCAAGATTATGGGCGCGGGCCGGATCACCGAGCGGTGTATGGAGAAACTGGGCATCAAGCCGGGCCAGACGACGGAGGACGGCATGTTTTCGCTCTCCGAAGTCGAGTGTCTGGGCTCTTGCGGGACGGCCCCGATGCTTCAGATCGGGTTCGACTTTCACGAGAACCTGACGCCGGAGAAGGTTGACGAGTTAATCGAGCAGTGCCGCAGCGGTCAGCTCAGCAACGGCGTGCGATAGCGCGGGCGGTTCCGGCTATCATCTAAGCGCTCAATCGTTAAAGCGCTCATCGGTTTTCATCTCGAAAAGATTATGTTTATTGGAGCCATC
The DNA here is from genome assembly GCA_036389715.1 of Pyrinomonadaceae bacterium. Classification (GTDB taxonomy): domain Bacteria; phylum Acidobacteriota; class Blastocatellia; order Pyrinomonadales; family Pyrinomonadaceae; genus DASVWH01. The sequence goes on from DASVWH010000141.1 coordinate 8,041, forward strand.
GGTTGCGAGCCTCTTCAACTCCGTCGGACGGGGCTGGAGAATTCACAGTCGCTCGAAGTTTACCGCAATAACGGCGGCTACGAAGCGCTCAAGCAGGTGCTCGACGGGATGTCGCCGGACGATGTCATCGCGGAGGTCAAGAAGTCTGCGCTGCGCGGGCGCGGCGGCGCAGGCTTTCCGACGGGCATGAAGTGGAGCTTCGTCCCGAAGGATTCCCCGAAGCCGAAGTACGTCGTCTGCAACGCCGACGAATCCGAGCCCGGCACGTTCAAGGACCGCTTTCTGATGGAGCGCGACCCGCACATGCTGATCGAAGGCATGCTGATTGCGGCCTACGCGCTCGGCTCGAAGGCGACCTACATCTACACGCGCGGCGAGTATCGCTACCTGATAGAGATCATGGACCGCGCGATTGAAGAGGCGCGCGCCGCGGGGCTCGTCGGCGAGAAGATCATGGGCACGGATTTCGCGTGTGAGGTCTACACGCACACGGGCGCGGGCGCTTACATCTGCGGCGAAGAGACGGCGCTCCTGAATTCGCTCGAAGGTCTGCGCGGCCATCCCAGAATGAAGCCTCCCTTCCCTGCCGTCGCCGGTCTCTACCAGTGCCCGACCGTCGTCAATAACGTCGAGACGCTGACGGCCGTCCCCGACATCATCAAGATGGGCGGCGAGGCTTATCAAAAGCTGGGCACGGAAAAGAGCGGCGGCACAAAGGTCTGGTCCGTCTCCGGCCACGTCAATCGTCCGGGCGTCTACGAGCTGCCGATGGGCTACATGGACATGGAACGCTTCATCATGGAAGACTGCCAGGGCATGCTGGGCGGTCGCAAATTGAAGGCGGTCATTCCGGGCGGTTCGAGCGTCTACATCATGCCCGCCTCCGACATCCAGGGCCGCGGCGTCAGGATGGACTATGAGGGCCTGGTCGCGGCCGGTTCGATGGTCGGCTCCGGCGGCTTCATCGTGATGGACGAGACCGTTGACATCTTCGAGTCAACGAAGAACCTGATCGAATTTTACAAGCACGAATCCTGCGGCTGGTGTACGCCATGTCGTGAGGGCACGGACTGGCTCGTCAAAATCTTCAAGCGCATCGCGCACGGCGAAGGCCGCCCCGAAGACGCGCAGTTGATTCTGGACCTCTGCGATAACATCGAAGGCAAATCGTTTTGCCCGCTCGGCGACGCCGCTGCCTGGCCGATTCAGTCGGCCATTAAGAAGTTCCCGGAGGATTTCAAGCGCCATCTTCTGCCCCTCGCGGAGACGGAGATGGCAACCGTTTAGTAAATGGTCAATGGTAAATAGTAAATGGTGAAGAAAAAGGCGGTTCGGCTATTTACCATTGACCGGGTTTAAGAGATGTCACAAGAGTTAATCAAAGTTACGATCAACGCCCAGGATTTTCAGGTCGAGAAGGGTGCGCGGCTGATTGATGTCTGCCGCGAGAAGGGCTTTTCAATCCCCTCCTTCTGTTATTACGCCGACCTGGCTTTGCAGGCGTCGTGCCGGATGTGTCTCGTGCGTATCGAGAAGATGCCGAAGCTCCAGACCTCCTGCACGATTACCTGCACGGACGGGATGATCGTCACGACCGAGAGCGAAGAGATCGAGAAAGCGCAGCGCGCGATGGTCGAGTTCCTGCTGGCCAACCATCCGCTGGACTGTCCCGTCTGCGACCGCGGCGGCGAGTGCGAGTTGCAGGAGATGGCCTTTGACTGGGGCGGGCTCGAAGAGCGTTTCAGCGAGCGCAAGAATCACATGCCGGAGAAGTATCTCTCTCCCGTCGTGGCCAATGACCCGCAGCGCTGCATTCTCTGCAAACGCTGCACGCGCGTCTGCGATGAGTGGATGGGAGAAGACGCCATCGAGGCTGGCGGGCGCGGGGCCAATACCGTCATCGGAACATTCGGCGGCTGGCTCAACTGCTCACAGTGCGGCAACTGCATAGAGGTCTGTCCGACCGGCACGCTGCTCGACGCGACTTATCGCCACCAGGCGCGGCCCTGGGAGTTGAGCCAGACCGTTTCGACCTGCACCTTCTGCTCGGACGGCTGCCAGGCATCGCTCGGCTCGCGCGGCGGCGAGCTGATGCGAGTAGTGGCGCGCGACCGTTACGTCGGCGGACTCAACGGCGAATTCCTCTGCATCAAGGGGCGCTTCGGCCACCCGTTCGTCAATCACGAGGAGCGGCTGCGCACGCCCATGATTCGCTACAAGAAGGGCGGCAAGCTGATTCCGGCGACTTGGGATGAGGCCCTCGGTCACGTTGCGAAGAGGCTGGACGAAGCGGCCAACGCGCACGGCGCTTCCGCCATCGGCGTCGTCGGCAGCCCGCGCCTGACCAACGAAGCCCTCTACTCGCTCTACAAGTTTGCGACCGAAGTCGTCGGCACAGAGAACTACACGGCGACGGACGCCTTCAGCCTAGTGCCTTTCTTCGAGAACCTGGGCGGGCAGCTCGCCACGCACCGCGACATTCGCTACGCCAAGACGATTCTCCTGATTGGCGGCGAGCCCGAAGAGTTGCAGCCGCTGACGGGCAGGCAGATCAGGCAAGCCGTCCGCAATGGCGGCGCGAAGCTGGTCATCGTCAACAGCACTCCCATTAGGCTCAGGCAGATGGCCTCGCAGTTCGTTCACATCCGGCCCGGCTCGGAAGACGCGGCCGTGCTGGCGCTGGCCGACCCTGCACAGACGAAACTCGCCGCCGGAAAGCTCGGCGTCGAAGCCTCCGAGATTGAGACGCTGCGGCAGACCTTGACGGACACGCAGGGCGACATCGTCGTCATGTTCGGCGGCGAGCTAAGCAACGCCGGGCAGGCCATCATCGCGCAACTGCCATACGCTTTCGCAGCCGCAGGACAGCGCGTTCTCCTGCACCCGCTGCCGCTCTATAACAACAGCATCGGCGCGCACGACATGGGCCTGATGCAGCGGATGAGCGCCAACCAGATGCTCGACCGCGCGGGCGATGCTGTGCGGGCGATGTACGTCGCGGGCAGCTTTCTCCCGGAACACTTGAGCGGGCGCGAGGAGGCTCTTTCAAAGCTTGACTTTCTCGTCGTCCAGGAACTCTTCGAGACCGAGACGACGCGCTATGCGGACGTGGTCCTGCCCGCCGCTTCGTTTGCCGAGACCGACGGGACGTTTACGAATAACGACGGCTTTGTCCAGCGCGTGCGCCAGTCAATCCCTCCCGTGCATCAATCGAGGCAGGACTGGCTGATTACTTCGCAGCTCGCCAAAATACTCGGCGTGGATTTCGGCTTCCAGATGTCGCCCGGCAACATCTTCAAGGAGATAGCGGCGCGCGTTCCCGCCTATCAGGGGCTGCGTTACCCGCTGCTCAAAGACGAATCGAAGCCCGTGCAGGTCAGGCACTCGGTGGCCGAGCGCCGCGACCTGGCCAGGGAGGGCGAAGGGCTGCGTCTCGCGGTCGAGAGCATGAGCGGCGAAGGGGAAAAGACGACGGGCACGCCGGAAGTCGGCCACGAGCTTTTCAAGCCGGGGACGCTGACGGGCAAAGTGCCGCAGTTCCCGCTGCTCTACGCGGGCAATCCAGAGCCGCCGAGCGTTGCCATTTCGCCGCTCTATCAAATCACGCTCGACGAGGGACTACTGCGCCGTCGTGAGGCGGTCGCCGGAGACTGATAAGCCAGTCGATAGTCAATGGTCAACGGTCAATAGAAGCACGGGCCTTCTCTTACCCATTTACCATTTACTATTGACCATTGACGAATTATGGACTGGAATCCTGTCATTGACATCGCGTTGAGGTTCGGGGCCATCACCGTCGCTTTCACGGTGGTGCTGATGATCGTCGCCTATACGGTGCTGGCCGAGCGGCGCGTGCTGGCCTTTATTCAGGGGCGGCTGGGACCGAACCGCGTCGGCTACGGCGGGCTGCTTCAACCCTTCGCGGACCTCCTGAAGTTCATTCTCAAAGAAGACATAGTCCCCGACAAGTCAACGAAGTTCGTCTATTTTCTCGCGCCGCTGGTGGCCATTGTCACGGCGCTGATGACGATGATCGTCTATCCGTTCGGGCCGGAAATCACGCTGCCCTGGATCGGTCAGATACAGCTCGTGCTCTCGCGCTTCGATGTCGCGCTGCTCTACGTGCTGGGCATCACGTCAATCGGGGTTTACGGAATCGCGCTCGCCGGTTGGTCCTCTAATAACAAGTACAGCCTGATGGGTGGCCTGCGCTCTTCGGCGCAGTTGATCTCCTACGAGCTTTCGCTTGGGATGTCTCTGATCGGCGTTATTCTGCTGAGCGGGACGCTCGATCTCTATGCGATAGTCGAGCAGCAGTCCGGCTGGTACGGGATGCGCTGGAATCTCTGGCGGCCGGAAGGGCCGCAGGTCCTGGGCTTCATCATCTATCTCATCTCGGCCATCGCGGAGACGAACCGCGTGCCCTTCGACCTGCCGGAAGCCGAGACGGAGCTGGTCGCCGGATTCCATACGGAATACAGCGCGATGAAATTCGCGCTCTTCTTCATGGCCGAGTACGTCAACATGCTGACGGTCTCGATGCTGGCGACGACGCTCTTTCTGGGCGGCTGGAACGTGCCCTTCGCCGAATATTTTTTGGGACGCGGGACGTTTCTCTTCGCGCTGGTCAGCGTCATCGGTTTTCTGGTCAAGCTCAGCTTTTTCCTGTTTCTCTACATCTGGCTGCGCGGGACGCTGCCGCGTTTCCGCTTCGACCAGCTGATGGATTTCGGCTGGAAGTTTTTGATACCCGTCGCCATCATCAACATCATTCTGACGGCGACCATCGCATACTTCGTGGTAAGTTGACCGGGCGGGAGGCAAGCGCGAACGTGCCTGTAACCCTTGCGCTCTTAACTATTTGCGCCTTCGACTTGTGCGCCTTTAACTGATGACCGCGATTCTCTTCATTCTCTTCGCAGGGCTGGCCATCGGCTGTGCCGTCTCGATGGTCGTGCAGCGCAACCCGCTCTACAGCGCGATTTCGCTCGTCGGCGTCTTCATCGCGCTGGCCTCGCTCTACGTGACGCTGGCCGCGCCCTTTATCGCCGCCGTTCAGGTCATCGTCTACGCGGGCGCGATTATGGTGCTGGTCGTCTTCGTCATCATGCTGCTCAACGTGGAAGAGGAAGAGCGCAGGGTCTTAAGGCTGCGTTTCCTCGTCCCGGCGGCGATTGCCTTAGCGGCCGTCTTCATCGCGGAGGTGGCCTTCGTGCTCTACTCCGTGCAGATGCAGCCCGCGCCGCAGGACGCCAGCACGTCCGAGGTCGGGCTTACTTCGTCCATCGGGACGGGACTCTTTACGACTTACCTATTGCCCTTTGAGATTACTTCGATCCTGCTCCTGATGGCCATTGTCGGTGCAATGACGCTGGCCAGGCGCGCGGCCACGCTCTCGCCGCAGGCGCGCGTCGTGCCCGGAGTGCAGGTGCTGACCAAGAGTATCGTGGATAAGAACGCTGTTGGCGATGCGACCCCGGTTGAGACGAATTCGACCGGAGAGGCCGCGCGCCTGCTTCACCTGGACGGATCGCAGGGTTCGCCCGACAGAGGTTAGAGAGAAACATCATGGCTCCGCAGCTTTCATGGTATCTGGTGCTCTCCGCCGTCCTCTTTACGATTGGCGTGGTCGGCGTCATCATCAAGCGCAACGTCATCTCCATGTTCATGTGCATAGAGCTGATGCTAAACGCCGTCAACCTCTCGTTCGTCGCTTTTTCGAGCTACTTCCGCGATGTCACGGGGCAGCTTTTCGTCTTCATAGTGATGACGGTGGCGGCTGCGGAAGCGGCCGTCGGGCTCGGCATCATCATCGCAATTTTCCGTAACCGCGAATCTCTGGACGTTGACGAGGCGAATATCTTGAAGCTGTAGCCGCGCGAGTGCCGGGGCCTGGTTCAGACAGTCATGCAGGAAAACAACTACCTGAGCTTGATTATCTTCGCGCCGCTCATCGGCGCGGCCGTCAACTGGTTTCTCGGCCGCCGCGTGCGCAGGGAGTCCTTCGTCGGCGCGGTCGCCTGCCTCTCCGTCGGCGTCTCGACGCTGGTCGCCTTCTATCTCGCTTTCAAGCCGAACGGGGCGCTGCGGGCCGAGGCCGCTCCGGGCGTTGCGCCAATCGTGGACCACATCTGGACGTGGCTCGATGTCGGCGGCTTCCGCGCGGACTTCGCGCTGGCGATGGACCGTTTGAGCGGTATCTACACGCTCTTCATCACCTTCGTCGGTCTCCTGATACACATCTTCGCGACCGGCTACATGCACAAGGACGAGGGTTACTATCGCTTCTTCGCCTACCTCAACCTGTTCATGTTCTCGATGCTGACGCTGGTCCTGGCCGATAACCTGCTCTTGATGTTCGTCGGCTGGGAGGGCGTCGGCCTCTGCTCGTATCTTCTGATCGGCTACTACACGGACCGCCGCGAGGCAGGCGATGCGGCGAAGAAGGCATTCATCGCCAACCGCGTCGGAGATTGGGGCGTGGTGCTCGGCATCATGCTCGTCTTCACGTTGACGGGTTCGATCAGCTTCTTTGGCGACACGAGTGCGATGACGGCCATCGCGGCCAGGGAGGTCGATCCTTTCACGGCTCAAGCCCTCGTCGCCGGGGGCATCACGAGCGCCGCTATTCTTCTCTTCATCGGCGCGACGGGCAAGAGCGCACAGATACCGCTCTTCGTCTGGTTGCCGGATGCGATGGCCGGGCCGACTCCGGTCTCCGCGCTGATTCACGCCGCGACGATGGTCACGGCTGGCGTTTACATGATCGTGCGCTGCTCGGCCATCTACACACACGCGCCCGCCGCGATGTTCATCATCGCCATTATCGGCGCGACGACGGCAATCTTCGCCGCGACAATCGGGCTGGGCCAGAACGACATCAAGAAGGTGTTGGCCTATTCGACCATCTCGCAGCTCGGCTACATGATGCTGGCCTGTGGTGTCGGCGCGTTCGTCGCAGCCATCTTCCACGTCATGACGCACGCCTTCTTCAAGGCGCTGCTCTTCCTCGGCTCCGGCTCCGTCATTCACGGCATGCATCACGAGCAGGACATGCGGCGCATGGGCGGGCTCAGGAAGTACATGCCCATCACTTTCATCACGATGCTGACGGGCTGGCTGGCCATCAGCGGCATCCCGATCTTCGCCGGGTTCTTCTCGAAGGACGAGATTCTGTGGCGCACCTGGAGCACGGAGATGCCGGGCTTTCCCGCCGGGATGGGTAAAATCCTCTGGGCCGTTGGCGCTATAACCGCCCTTCTGACAGCAGTTTACATGACCCGCCTGATGCTCATGACCTTCTGGGGCAAGGAGAGATTTCTCGAAGCCGCTGCGGGCGGGCAGGCTGACGAAGCGCACGCACACGCATTTGACGAAGGCGCGAAGCCGCACGACGCGCGGCTGGAATCCGCCGGAGACCGCCCGCACCATCAGCCCGGCGAGCACGTCGAAGAGGCGCACGACGAACCCTCTGCACAAGCCGGAAGCCATGACGACGCGCACGCGCACGGCGCTTTCAAGCCGCATGAATCGCCCTGGGTGATGACGATGCCGCTGGTCGTGCTGGCGATTCTCTCGACCCTCGGAGGCTTGATCGGCATCCCTTACGCATTGAGCGGCGGGGCCGTCCCGAACTATTTCGAGCACACCCTTGAGCCCGTGATTTACAGCGCGACGGAGAAGAGCGTGGGCGCGGAGCACGGGACGGCTGCGCCTGCGACCGGGACTCCGGGGATGCTCTCGCCCGAGCCGCAGCCGGTTGACGGGGCTGCGCCGCTCTCCGTCGGTGAAGGCGCGGCAGGCGAGCCGCACGCCGAACAGTCAACACATGATCCCGCAGAGGTCAGCCGGGAGCGACTCTTCACAGGCATCTCCGTGCTGATTGCGCTGACGGGCATCGGTGCTGGCTGGGCGCTCTTCAGGAAGAACCCGCTCAGGAAGATGCCGCGGCTGCTCGAAAACAAGTACTACGTGGACGAGGCTTACGACGCCGCCATCATCAACCCGATCAAGGTGGGCTCGCGCGAGGGCTTATGGAAACTCTTCGACGTGGCGGTGATTGACGGCATCGTCAACGGGCTGGGACGCGGCATCAGCGAGATTGGCAGGGTCGTGCGTTTCGTGCAGGGCGGATTTGTCCGCAGCTACGCCGCAGTCATTCTGCTCGGCGCGCTCTTCCTGATCGGCTATTTCACATACATGTTCATACGCTAGATTATATGCAGCAATACCTGCTCACCCTTCTGATACTGCTCCCGGTCGCGGGCGCGCTCGCGGCGGTCGGCTACAATTTTGCGCCCGCCAAGCGCGAGACGCATTTTCGCTGGATCGCGCTCGGGGTTTCACTGGCGACCTTTGCGCTCTCGCTCCTGCTCCTGAACGGGACGGGGGCGGGCGATAGCTTTCGCTTCGAGCAGAATATTCCGTGGATCAACGCAATCGGCACGCGTTATCACCTGGGCGTAGACGGCATCAGCCTCTGGCTCGTGCTCCTGACCACGCTGCTGATGCCCATCGCCATTCTTTCGAGCTGGAACGCCGTCTCGAAGCGCACGTTGTCTTACTACGTCTTCCTGCTCCTCCTGGAAGCGGCGATGATCGGCGTCTTCGTCTCGCTCGACCTGCTCGTCTTCTATCTCTTCTTTGAAGCCTCGCTGGTCCCGATGTTCTTCCTGATCGGCATCTGGGGCGGCGAGCGGCGGATTTACGCGGCGACCAAGTTCTTCATCTACACGGCGGTCGGCAGCCTGCTGATGCTGGCGGGCATCATCGCGCTCTATTTCCTCTATAACACCTTCGACTACGTGACGATTTTGAACGCGATGAAGAGCGGGATGAGCGTCTCGTCTTTGCGCTCGGACAGCTTCGAGGCCGCGCTCTTCCTGGCCTTCGCCTTCGCCTTCTGCATCAAGGTTCCGCTCTTCCCTCTGCACACCTGGCTGCCGGACGCGCACACGGAAGCCCCTACGGCGGGCTCCGTGATTCTGGCCGGAGTGCTCCTGAAGATGGGCACTTACGGGCTCCTGCGTTTCAACCTGGCGCTCTTTCCGACGGCCGCGCACGCCTACGCCCCCCTGATTATCACGCTCGCCGTAATCGGCATTATCTACGGCGCGCTGGTCGCGATGGTCCAGCCGGACGTGAAAAGGCTGGTCGCCTATTCGTCGGTCAGCCACATGGGATTCGTCGTGCTGGGGCTCTTCTCTTTCACCGAGCAGGGGATGCAGGGCGCGCTCTACCAGATGCTCAATCACGGGGTTTCGACGGGCGCGCTCTTCCTCTTCGTCGGGATGATTTACGAGCGGCGGCACACGCGCTTAATCAGCGATTACGGGGGCCTGGCGACTTCCATGCCTTGGTTCTCGGCGCTCTTCGTCTTCGCCTCGTTGTCGTCAATCGGGCTGCCGTTTCTCAACGGCTTCGTCGGCGAATTTCTGATCCTGATAGGAACGTGGACCTCGGCCGCCATCAGCCATTCGTGGATAGCGACGATGCTGGCGGCGACGGGCGTTATCTGGGCCGCGGTTTACATGCTCTGGATGTTGCAGCGCGTCGTCTTCGGCCGCATCAACAACCCGAAGAATGCTAAGCTCAAAGACCTCGACGCGCGGGAGGTGGGACTGCTCGTGCCGCTGCTCATCCTGATGCTCCTGATGGGCGTTTACCCGCGGCCGTTCCTCAATCGCTCGCGCGGGAGCGTCGAAGCCGTGCGCGCCCGCGTCGTTACACCGCAGCGCGGCGGAACTATCACGGCGGAAATAAAAGAGCCGTGAATGGTAAATAGTGAATCGTAAATAGTGAATCGTGAAGAGAAGAGCGGCCCTGCTTTTAATGTTCATGGCTGGCGGTTGAGAAGTAATTGCTTATGAAGAAGAGATTTTATTCGATTGCCTTTGTTTGTACGTCATTCATCCTGTTGATGGCGGGCGCGGCGTGCGCGCAAGAGCAGCAGCAACCGGGCGGACTGTCGGCAGCGCCCCGGCAGCAGCCGTCTCAAACGCCGCCGCCGTCTCAAGCGCCAGCGGATGTCCGCATCAGGCTGACCGGGGCGGACGGAAAGACGTATGACGTGGCCGAGATGCGCGGGCAGGTCGTCCTCGTCTCATTCGGCGCGACCTGGTGTCAGCCCTGCAACGACGAGCTGCGCGCCCTTGAGCAGTTGAAAAAAGAGTACAAGGACAAGCCGGTTAGGTTTCTCTGGGTGAGCATCGAGAGCGAGGAGGAGATTTCCGATTCGGGGCTGCGTGATTACGCCAAGCGGCTCAAGCTCTCCTTCCCCGTGCTGCGCGACCCGGAAAGGGCGACCTTCACGAAGTTTTCGACGCGGGTGCGCCTGCCCATGATCGTCTTCTTCGACAGGGAAGGAAAAATCTCGACGCCGAACCACGTCGGGATGGGCGCGATTCCGCTTTATATGTCAACGATGCGCGGAAGACTCGACAAACTGCTGGCGATGAGACCGTCGGACAATGCCGCGGGCCGGTAGGCCATAGCACAGGGGCCGGATAGAAGCGATGACCTTTCTCTTAGACCTGCAAATTCCTTCCCCGGACGTGAACTGGGGACTGATCCTGCCGGAGCTGATCGTCGCCCTCGCGGGCGTGGTCACGATGATGGTGGACGCCTTCGCTCGCCCCAGGCAGCGTTGGCTGACGGGCGGCATCTCGCTCGCGGGCCTCGGCGCGGCTGCCGCCGCTTCCATCTGGATGTGGGTTTCCTGGACCGGGAATCCCGCGCAGAATTTCAACGGGATGATCGTCTTCGACGAGCTGCGGCTGAGCTTCACGCTGATTTTCCTGTTGGTCTCGGCGCTGACGATTCTAATCTCGATGGTCTGGGTCGAAGGCGAGCGGCTTCCGGCCGGAGAGTTTCATTCGCTGCTGCTTTTCGCCACCGTCGGGATGATGTTGATGGCTTCGGGCAACGACCTGGTGATTATCTTCCTGGGGCTGGAAATCCTCTCCATCGCGACCTACGTGATGGCCGGATTCCGCCGCACGGACCTGCGCTCGAATGAATCGTCGCTCAAATATTTCATCCTGGGCTCGTTCTCTTCCGCCTTCCTGCTCTACGGCATCGCGCTCGTTTACGGGGCGACGGCGACGCGCGGCGGGTTGCCCGGCACGACCAACATCACGGCCATCGCCTCGCAGCTGGACGATGCGAGGTATCCGATGCTGCTCATCGCGGGCGCGGCCTTGATGCTCGTCGGGTTCGGGTTCAAGATTGCGACCGCCCCTTTCCACGTCTGGACGCCGGACGTTTACGAGGGAGCGCCGACGCCCGTTACGGCCTTCATGGCGGCCGGGCCGAAGGCGGCCGGTTTCGCCTCCTTCCTGCGCGTCTTCGTCTTCGGATTTCCGTTCGTCGCGGCGGCGATGGGCTCTTCGCTCTCGGCGCAGGCAAACGCCGCCTGGGTCAACGCGATGATCGTGATGGCGATGCTGACGATGACGGTCGGCAACGTCGTCGCCATCGTCCAGAACAACGTCAAGCGGATGCTGGCCTATTCGTCAATCGCTCACGCGGGCTACGCCCTGGTCGGGTTCGTCGCCGCGGGCGCGACGGGCGACGCCGCCATCCGCAGCGAAGCGCTGGCCTCCGTCGCATTCTATATGCTGACTTACGCCGTGATGAATCTGGGGGCCTTCGCCGTCGTCACGCTGATCGCGCGCGGCGGCGACCGGCGCACGGAGGTCGAGGATTACAACGGCATAGGCTTTCGCGCTCCCGGACTGGCCTTTACGCTCGCACTCTTTCTGCTGAGCCTCCTGGGACTGCCGCTGACGGCCGGATTCATGGGCAAAGTGATGGTCTTTCGCGCCGCGCTCAGCGCCGGGTCTCTGACGCAGAACTCGATCTTCTATGTGCTGGTCATCGTCGCCGTGCTCAACACGGCCGTCTCGGCCTACTATTACCTGCGTTTGATTATCGTCATGTTCTTCCGCGAACGGACGACCGAATGGACTGCCCCCCGTGTGCCTGCGAGTCTTGCGCTGGCCCTGGTTATCACTGTGCTCGGCGTCTTCTACCTGGGACTCTTTCCGGGCCGGGTAATAGATGCGTTTAAGCGAGAGCCGGTCGCCGCGGCGCGGGCCGCACGTTGACCGTCCCCCGACTGTTCGAGACAGGCTCCCCCTCTCTTGTTGCCGTGACTAAGCCAGGCGAAAGCATCGCTTTAACAGGTGCGGCCGCGCTCGGGTCGGCGGCGTCCTCTTCGGTCGCCGGAGCAGCCGCAGAGGTCAGGGCGTCGCTTGCGGAATTATGGCTGCCGCGTATCTACCGCGAGCGCATTCTGCCGATGCGGACGCGCTCTCATCAACTGGAAGTGCCCGCCCGCCAGGCGAGCGTCGAGGTGCAGCACACGCTGCTCGGCGTCGAGTTAAAGATCGGGCGACACAGGATGATGTGCCCTGACCTGGCGACGGCACGCTATCTGGCCGTCTTTGCGCGCGCCGGTTGCCGGGAGGTGGCGGTTCCTTACGACATCTCGCAGATTTCGAGCATCGCCGATCAACTCGAATCATCCTGGCATCGCATGCTATTATTAGTTGAGCATGTTGCCGCAGAGCGGAGCGCGGCTTTCCGCTCAAGGCTGCGCAGCCTGCTGCTGGCGGACGTGCGCGGGGAGATTAGAGAGGCTGGCGCTGGAACGCCAGTGCCTGCATTTAACCAGAACACCAAACAGCGGCGCGCTTAAGCCACGGAGGGCTCGTGCACGCTCCTTTTACCGAAAGATGGCGGAAGAGATATTGCTGAACCAGAACACACAGATTGACGCGCCGGAGCCCCTTCCATTCCCTTTCAACCAACGCACCTTTTGCCGCTACGAGCCGATTGAAAAGCGTATCGAGGCTGCGCGCGTGCTGGTCATAGACGACCTGCTGCGTCACGAAGGCGACATCTCCGAGACGGCTTTCAAGGAGTGGGGGCGGCAGGTTTCGACGCATCTCAACCGCGAGCGCGAGATCGCCTCGCTGGCCATCGAAAATATCCTCAACAACATCTCGCGCCTCGTCAAGAATCCAGAGACGCGGGTCGCACATTACTCGGAGATTGCCGCGGCGGTCAGGGACTTTAATCCGCAGGCCGTCGTCCTGAGCGGTACGCTGCGCGACTTCGACTACTACAATCCGCGCCAGTTGGAAGAGTTCGGCAGCTTCATGAGGCAGACGCAGACGCCCGTGCTCGGCATCTGCGGCGGCCATCAACTGGTCGGGATGAGCTTCGGGGCGCGCGTCCTGACGCTCGATCACCACCAGCAGCACGAGCGGCGCGAGGGTCGCCCGTTTGAATACCAGTACCGCTTCATACGCATCACGGACCCGGCCGACCCCATCTTCTCCGGCATCCAGAACAAGGAGTCCGGCATCTGGCAGGACTACACGACGGAGGCACGCATCCTGCGTGTCTGGCAAAATCACGGTCTCCAGCTCGACATCGTTCCCGAAGGATTCCAGCTGCTGGCGACGGCGTATCTCTGCCGCAATCAGATGATGGTCAAGCGCACGGACGGCCAACTAATCTACACGGTTCAGTTTCACCTCGAAAAGTCATTCGAGGACTGGGACAAACGCCGCGCGACGCGTTGGGAGCACCCAAACGAATCGCGCGACGGGCGCATCATCTTCGAGAATTTCCTGCGCGAATCCCTTAAGCACGGCAGCGATTCCAGAGAGTAAAGAGCGGCGCAGGCCTCACACAGGATTTCGAGCCGCGCTCGCTCAGATGCCGAGCCGCTCGAAGGTCCTGAAAGTTCTCTAGCCCTCTGATGCCGGTTCGAGGTCATCAATAATACCTGCGCCCGCGGCCTGCTGCCTGACCATCTCTATCGTCTCCGCGCAGCTCTCTTTACGCTGGTACATCCCGCCCGAAGACGCGATCAACTCCTGGTTATCGCCGAACAAATACCAGCCGTAAAACTCATTCTCGTCCTGGTAGTACCTGAAGATAGCCATGATTTCTCCTCCGTCCAAGAGATTCCCAGGCTCTGAAGCCTCGCTTCGACCGCGCTCACGAAAGTGGCGGCGAGCCCGTTTTCGGGAACGCTCCGGGAGCAACATATCTGCCCGGTTGCCTGCCTGCAAGCCGAATCCGTTGGCCCTGAGGTTTGCAGTCGGCGGGGGTCGCGCGCTGCGGGCGGCTGGCGGCTTGCGTTGCGTGCTGGCCTGCGTGTAGGCTTCTTACTTTAGTAGGTTGATGGCTGACGCCTGTCCGTGCGTGCTCTAGCGCCTCTCAAGAACGAACACCTATGGCCACTTCGACGCCGATGTTGCGGCAGTATGATGAACTGAAGCGGCAGCATCCGGGGACGCTGCTCTTTTTCCGCCTGGGCGATTTCTACGAGCTTTTTTTCGAGGATGCCGTGACGGGCGCGCGCGAGCTGGAGATCACGCTGACGGCGCGTCATAAGGAGCGCGGAGACCCGATTCCGATGTGCGGCGTGCCGCATCACGCGGCTTCGGGCCATATCGCGCGGCTGGTCCGCAAGGGCTACCGCGTCGCCATCTGCGAGCAGACGGAAGACCCTTCGCAGACGAAAAAGCTGGTCCGCCGCGAAGTCGTCCGCATCGTCACGCCCGGCACGGCCATCGATTCGCAGATGGTCGAAAGCCGCGAGACCGTCTATCTGGCCGCCGTGTGCGGGACGGGCGAGCGCATGGGCGCGGCATTCCTCGATCTCTCGACGGGCGAGTTCCGCGCCACCGAAGCCTCCGGGAGAGACGCCTGGGCGCGCATCCGCGCCGACATCGAATCCTACGCCCCGCGTGAAATACTCTTCCCGGCTTCGCTCGCGCCGCTCATCCAGAGCCCGCGCGACACAGCAGCACAGACAGAGCCGCTGGCGTTGAATAACGGTCAGAACGGCCAGGCCGGTGCGCGTTCAAATGCCGCAGCGGCAAACAACGCGCCTTCGTCGGAAGCCTTCGCGGGCGCGGCCCTGACGCCGCTCGACGATTGGCTCTGGCAGGGCCAATCCTGCGCCAGGCAGCTGTGCGACCAGTTCGGCGTGCTCTCGCTCGAAGGCTACGGGCTGGAAGGCAAAGATGAAGCAGTCCGGGCCGCCGGGGCTTGCCTGCGCTACGCGCAGGAGACGCAGCGCGCGGCCGCCACGCACATCTCGGAGCTAACCTACTTCGAGCCGCAGGACCACCTCATTCTCGATCAGGTGACGGTGCGGAACCTGGAATTGACGGAGGCGCAGGGCGGCGGGCGTGCCCGCTCGCTGCTCGACGTGATTGACGAGACGGTGACGGGCATGGGCCTGCGCCTGCTGCGTTCCTGGATGCTGCGCCCTTCCGTTCAGCGCGGCGAGATCGAAGCGCGGCTCGGCGCGGTCGAAGAGCTGCGTGCTTCGCAGATAGAGCGCGACAGGCTTCGGGTCCTGCTCAAGGAGGTCTCCGACCTGGAGCGCCTGGCCGGGCGGCTCAACATGAACTCGGCCTCGCCGCGCGACCTGAACGCACTCCTGCGCTCGCTCAACCAGGTTCCTTTGATACGGGGCGCGCTCTCTGATGCCGAATCTTCACTGCTACAGGTTCTCTACGAGAGCATGGACGAGCTGGCGGCGGTGCGTTCGTTAATCGCGGGCGCAATCGCGGATGACCCTCCGGCGAAGCTGAGCGATTGCGGCGTGGTCCGGGACGGTTATTCGAGCGAGCTGGACGAGCTGCGCTCGATCAGCCGCAACGCCAAGCAGACCATCGCCACGCTCGAAGCCAGGGAGCGTTCGCGCTCGGGCATCAACAGCCTGCGGATTCGCTACAACGGCGTCTTCGGCTACTTCATAGAGGTCTCGAAGGCCAGCGCGGCGCGCGTCCCTGCCAATTATGAGCGGCGGCAAACCCTGGCCAATGCCGAGCGCTACACGACGCCCGAGCTGAAGGATTGGGAGACGCGCGTGCGCGGCGCGGACGACCGCATCATGCAGCTCGAAGCCGAAATCTTCGGCCAGCTCTGCCTGGACGTGAGCGCCCAGACGAAGGGGATTCAGGCGACCGCGCGCGCCCTGGCCGTGCTCGACGCTCTCAGCTCGCTGGCGGAGACGGCCGCGCGGCGCGGCTACGTGCGCCCCTCGCTGCACGACGGCGACGAGATAGAGATCGTGCAGGGCCGCCATCCGGTCATCGAAGCCGCGAGCACGGAGCCCTTCATCCCGAACGATCTTTACATGAACAATTCGACGGACAGGCTGCTCATCATCACCGGCCCGAACATGGGCGGCAAGAGCACTGTCCTGCGCCAGGCTGCGATCATCTCCATCCTCGCGCAGATGGGTTCGTTCGTCCCTGCCGGGAAGGCACGCCTGCCCGTGCTCGACAGGGTCTGGACAAGGGTCGGGGCGTCGGACGATCTGGCGCGCGGGCGCTCGACTTTCATGGTCGAGATGACGGAGACGGCCGCGATTCTTCATAGCGCGACGCCGCGCTCGCTGGTGCTGCTCGACGAAATAGGACGCGGGACCGCGACCTTCGACGGGCTCTCAATCGCCTGGGCGGTCGCGGAGTTTCTGCACGATTCGGCCGAGCACGCGGCCAAGACGCTCTTCGCGACACACTATCACGAGCTGACGGAGCTGGCCGAGAGATTGCCCGGCGCGCAGAACTACCAGATAACCGCCGCCGAGCGCGAGGGCGAGGTTATCTTCCTGCACAGGCTTGAGCGCGGCAGCGCCTCCAAATCCTACGGGATAGAGGTGGCGCGCCTGGCCGGGATGCCCTCTTCGGTGCTCGCGAGGGCGCGCGATGTGCTGGCCCGGCTGGAACGCTACGAGCTGGATGTTTTTGCCGACGGCGAGCAGCACCCGCCCGGCAACGGCTCGCCGCCTCCGACCGAATGGGACGAATGGGCGCTCGACGAAGCGGGCCTCAAGAGCGCGGCCAGGCGTGCCAGGCAGAAGCGCATCGCTGCGCAGGCCACGCTCTTCGACGCCGCGAATCAGGCTATCCTTGACGAGCTGCGCGGCATTGATGTAGAAACCTTGAAGCCGGAAGAAGCGGTTGATATTCTCCTGAGATTGCGCCAGCGAGTCATTTAAGGGCGGCCGGAGGCGCAAAACCGGGCGCGGCAAAGCCGGGGCGTCCTTCGCGCCGCCGCCATCGAAAGGTCGCGTCCCGAAACTTCTCTCTCCTTCATTGAAGTCTTCAACAGGTCAGGCTAACGGTTGGGCTTATCTTTCACATGGTTGATTCTTTAACTTCGCTCCCCCTCGAACAACAGATCGGACAACTCTTCTACATCGGGCTGCCGGGCATGGAGTTTGATGCCGAGACGCGCTCTCTGGTCGAAGAGGTCCAGCCCGGCGGCGTGATTATCTTCGGACGCAACGTGGCCGCGCCCGAGCAGTTGCGCGGGCTTCTAGACGGCGTGCGCGAGCTGCTGCCCGTCGAGCCGCTGGCCGGGATAGACCAGGAGGGCGGCCTGGTTGACCGCCTGCGCCGCATCTGCACGCCGATGCCCGCCGCGCGCACCATTCGCCAGCACGGCGATCTCTCGGCGGCGCGCTCGCTCGGGCGCATCACGGGCGAGGCCCTGCGACTGCTCGGCTTCAACATGAATTTCGCGCCCGTCATGTCCATCATGAGCGAGGAGCGCGACCTGCTCTCCAACGGGCTCTACTCGCGCTCCTACGGACGCTCGCCCGGCGAAGTGCTCGGCTACACGATGGTCTACCTGCGCGCGTTGCAGGGCACGGGCTGCATGGGGTGTCTCAAGCATTTTCCGGGCATCGGCGCGGGCGAAGTGGATACGCACGACGAGATGGCGATAGTCAATCTCTCGCACGACGACCTGATGGCGCAGGACCTCGCGCCCTACATAGAGCTGTTCCAGCGCGAGGACGACCGCGTGCGCGCAGTGATGGTCAGTCACGGCGGCTTTCCCAACATCGTTGACATCCGCAAGGGAGTGGCTGGCGGACATCTCGAACCCGCTTCCCTGAGCTACAGCATCTCGACGAAACTCTTGAGAGACGAGCTTGGCTACAAACATCTGGTCCTAACTGATGATCTGGAGATGGGCGCTATCTCCAAGCACTACCAGATTGAAGAGGCCGTCCTGCGCGCTTTTCAGGCCGGGCAGGATATGCTCTTGATCTGCTCGCGGCCGGAGCTTATCCGGCGCGGCTACCAGGCCCTGCTCAAAGCGGCGCGGACGAATGAGATTTCAAAGGAGCGGATAGAGGCATCACTGCTCCGCATCAGTGACTTTAAAGCCCTCGTCCAGCCGCCGCTGGCCTTCGACGGCGAGCGTTTTCAAAGACTCTCGGATGAAGTCCGGGAATTGAACCGGACATTGAACTATTCTTACGGAGGACCCATTTAATGCGTCGTTATCAGCTCATCATCGGCCTTCTAATCCTGGCCCTGGCGGGGGGCCTGGCGGGCTGCAACCGCCGCGGCAACGATGCTTTCACGATTGCGCTGACGGACAAGCTCTCGACGCTCGACCCAATCGGCTCGCAGACGGTTGACGCCGCCAGCGAGCGTATCCGCGTCCTCTTCTTCAATTCGCTGGTCAAGAAGAATGAGAAATTCGATTATGTCCCGGACCTGGCCTCCGATATCAAGCGTGCGGACGACGGCCTGAGCTACACCTTCACACTGCCCGACGGAGTGACGTTTCACGACGGCAGGCCATTTAGCTCCGCCGACGTTAAGTACACGCTCGACACCGTGCTGGCCTCGAACTCGGGCAAGTCCGCGAGCTTCTTTGAAGGCTCAGGCCAGAGCAGGCAGCCTTTCATCACGGGCGTCGAAACGCCCGACCCGAAAACTGTCATCATCAGGCTGCGCAGGCCCTGGCTCGGGCTCCTCTCGAACCTGATACCCATCGGCATCGTCCCCAAAGACAGCGCGGCGACACAGAAGGACCACCCGCTCGGGACCGGGCCGTTCAAGTTCATCAGCTACGATACGGCGCAGCAGGTGATAGAGCTGGAGGCGAATCCGAACTACTGGCAGGGCGCGCCGTCTATCAAGCGGCTGCGTGTGCGCGTCATCGAAGATGCCAACGCGCTCCAGGCGGAATTGAGGAGCGGGACGGTCAACCTGGCCCCGCTCGCGACTAACCTGACGCCGGATGCTTTCAAATCCCTGGGCCAGGACGCGAACCTTCAGGTGATGCCCTTTCCGGGCGCGAATATCGTCTACCTGGGCTTTAACACGGAGAGCCCGCCGCTTGACAGTGTGCCCCTGCGCCAGGCCATCGCCTACGCCATAGACCGCGAATCCATCATCCGCGATCTGCTGCTCGGCCAGGCGAAGGTCGCTCACTCGATCTTGCCCGAAGAGTCCTGGGCCTACACGCCGGGGCAGAAATATAACTTCGACCCGGAGAAGGCCAAGCAGCTTCTGGACCAGGCCGGACTCCGTGACCCGGACGGAGACGGACCGCAGATGCGGCTGCCGAAACCGCTCGTCTTCAAAATATCTTCCGGGAGCACGGCCACGCGCCAGTACGCCAACGTCATCGTTGATTACATGAAGCGGGTTGGCATCCCCGCTCAAATAGAGACGCTGGAGACCAATACGATGCTCCAGCAGCTGCGCCTCGGCGAGTTTCAGATGACGACCTCGCGCTGGGTCGGCGGCAACCAGGACCCCATCTTTTTCAGAGACCTCTTCTTTTCCTCGGAAATCCCGACGCAGGAACGCGCGGGCCGCAACCGCAGTCGTTACAAGAATCCAGAGCTGGATAAAATCCTGACTAATGCCGTGGACGAAGCCGACCGGCAGAAGGCGCTCGTGCTTTTCACGAGGGCGCAGGAGATTGTCAGCAACGACCTGCCGATGCTGCCGCTCTGGTATCCGGCCAACATGGTCATCGCCACCAAGAACGTCGGCAACATCAAGATTGACGGAAGCGGTGATTGGAGCTTCGTGCGTAACCTGACGGTCGAGAACAAATGAAGCGCGGCAGCCGGAGAGGGCTTTGATTGCCGCGAAGGTTCGCCTATGCGTCCTGTCATCTCAGTCGTCATCCCCGTCTATAACGAGCGCGAGAATCTGGAGGCCCTCACGTCAAGGGTGCGCGCCGTTCTGGAGAGCACCGCGAACGGCTCCTTCGAGGTGCTCTTTGTAGACGACGGCAGCCGCGACGGCTCCGGCGAGTGGCTGGACCAGAACAGCCGCCGCGACCCGCGCTGCAAGGTCATCCATTTCTCAAGGAACTTCGGCCACCAGGCCGCGCTGCAAGCCGGGCTCGACGCCGCACGGGGCCGGGCCGTCGTCCTGATGGACGCAGACTTGCAGGACCCGCCCGAACTTGTCGGCCGCTTCATCGAGCGTTGGAATGAGGGCTACGAAGTAGTCTATGCGATCAGGAAGAAGCGGAAGGAATCCTTCTTCAAGCGTCTCGCTTATAGAATCTTTTACCGGACACTGAAGGCCATCGCGGAGATAGAAACGCCGCTCGACGCGGGCGATTTCTGCCTGATGGACGACCGCGTAGTGCAGACGATAGTGGCGCTGCGCGAGCGCAACAGGTTTCTGCGAGGACTGAGAAGCTGGGTCGGATTCAAGCAGATCGGCGTTGAGTATGAGCGCCAGGCCAGGCACGCGGGCGAGCCCAAATATACCCTGCGTAAACTGTTGGGCCTGGCGGCATCGGGCTACATCGGCTTTTCGTCTCTGCCTTTGAGAGCGGCGGCCTGGCTCGGCATCTTCTCCGCCGGGGCGGGCTTCATCATCGCCGTCTGGGCCGTGCTGGAAAAGCTGGCCGGGGCGGCCGCGCCGCAGGGCTGGGCTTCGACCATCGCCGTCATTCTGTTTGTCGGCGGCGTGCAGCTCATCATTCTCGGCGTCATCGGCGAATACCTGGGCCGGGTCTATGACGAAGTCCGCCAGCGCCCGCTCTACGTCGTCAGCTCGCGCACGGGATTCTCAGAGAGAGAGCAACTGCCGGAGCCGGACCAGGTAGAGATCAGCGCGGGCTCAAGGGCCGAGCATTGAGTTATGGAACGTCGTTTCGCAGAGCAATACGGAGACCTCGAAGAGTGGCACTGGTGGTTTCGCGGCAGGAGAAAAATCCTGGAAGCCATCCTTCGCGATGAGCTGCGAGAGGCTGAGCAGCGTTCGATTCTGTCGGTCGGCTGCGGGCCTGCGCACGGCCTCGAATGGCTAATCCCCTTCGCCGGGCCGAAGGGTCAGGTGGTCGGCCTGGACCTTGAGCCCCTGCACGCTCGACAGCTTCCGTCGCAGGTGAAGTTCGTGACGGGCAGGCTGGAGCAAGCGCCGCTGGCCGATGCCTCTTTCGATTTGGTGCTGGCTCTGGACGTGCTGGAACATCTGGACGACGATTCCGCGGGATTGATGGAAGCCGTCAGGTTAACGAGACCGGGCGGGCTGCTACTCGTTACAGTGCCCGCTTTGCCGAGCCTCTGGGGCGGGCAGGACGTGGTCAGCAACCATCGCCGCAGGTACACGGAGCGCACTCTCAGCGGTCTCTTCGCCGGGGCCAAGCTGGCCGGTTACCAGGTCCGCTATTTCAACACTCTTCTTTTCCCGCTGGCGGCATCGGTTCGCTGGTCGCGTCGCGCACTGGGCCTCGCCAATCGCCCGCGCAGCGATTTCGAGGATAACCGGCCCGGCCTCTTCAACGAGCTGCTCGCGCGTGTCTTCAGCGCCGAGAGCCGCCTGATTGCCCGTGTGCGGATGCCTGTCGGCGTCAGCCTCCTGGCCAGATACAGCCCGCCCGTCAAATATTCCGCTTGAGCGTCGAACGGTCGGGCTCATCGAGGCAGGAGTTCTGCGCCGAGTTGGTCTAGGGCTTGGCGCAGCGTCGAGCTGGAGATAGGGCCTTCTCGAATCAGGCGCGCGCCCGGGCCGCTCACGTCGAGCACCGTCGAAGGCTTATCACCCGGCGCTGCGCCGCCGTCAATAATTAAATCCAGCCCCTCGGGGAAAGCGAGTTGAACCTGCCGGGCGGTCCGGGCGGGCGGCTCTCCCGCAAGATTGGCGCTCGTCGCCGTCAGCGCTCCCCCGCACGCGCGCACCAAAGCGCGCACTTCATCGTCGTCCGGCAGCCTGAGCCCGACCGTGCCGGTTCCGGCCGTCAACTCTTCAGGGACTTCGGGCCTCGCGCGGACAACCAGGGTCAGCGCTCCGGGCCAGAAGCGAGCGCCGAGGGCATCGAAGAGTTTTGAGCTGCCCGCGATGAAACGCCCGGCGTCGGCGGCATCGCCGATGACAACCAGAACAGGCTTTCCGCCTTCCCTGCCCTTCAAGGCTTTAACTCGCCGCACGGCCCGGCGATTGAAGGGGTCCGCGCCGAGCCCGTAAAACGTGTCCGTCCGAAACGCGACGACGCCGCCCGCGGCAACCAGCCCCGCGGCCAGCGCGCGAGTCTCCTCACTCTCTTGAGCTAAAATAGAATCCAAGTCCAAGCCCGGCCGGAGAGCCCTAAAACCCGTAAACAGATAGAGTTAACGAACCTTCACCGCGTAGCCGATGCCGTCGCCGAAGGATAAGACCTCGGCGAGCAGTTGCGGGTGATTAACGAAATGCCGGTTGAATTCCCTGAGCGCGAGGGTAGATTCGCGCTGGTCTGCGGAGCGAATTTCGCCTGCGACCTGCCCGCCCCAGAGGACGTTATCGACGACCACTACGCCGCCCGTGCGCAACAGCGGCAACGCCAGGTCGAGATAGCCCGAGTACTCTTCTTTGAGCGCATCTATGTAGACCAGATCGAAAGTCTCCGCCAGTCGCGGCAGGACTTCGAGCGCCCGCCCGCGCTCGATTCGCACGCGCTCTCTCAGGCCCGCGCGCGTCAGGTAATCTTCCGAGCGGCGAATCATCTCATCGTCGGGCTCGATGGTCACAACCAGTCCGTCGGCGCTCATCCCGCGCGCCATGTGGACGACGGCATAACCGATGGCCATGCCGATTTCCAGCACGCGCCGGGCATTGATGGCCCGCGCAGTAATCTCCAGGAAGAGGGCCACTTCGCGGTCCGCTATCGGCACTCTGTTCGCTTCCGCATCCTTCTCCATCTCGGCCAGGATACCCGTACCGGCGGGCAGCAGCCGTTCTAGATATTCGGCCTGTTCTCGATGAATGATGGCATCCATGCGCGCTTTCATAATGGTCGGCTTCCGTCTATTGAATTGGTTGTTGAAGAGCAGGGCCAGTCTACCCGCAACGGCTGAGCAGCGCAACGAAGAAGGCGGACGAGACCTCGGAGCGACCGGCTCAGGGCACAGCCGAAACGCAATGACCGCGCGACTGCTCGACCGCGTCCTTGATTCTCCACTACCCGGCCGCGCGCTTAATTCTAGACGGCTTGACCGTGCTCTTATTTCCCGGCCGGAGCGTTCGGTTTCTCCGCCTCCGCGTGCGCCGCGCGGCTGAGGACAGGAGAGCCGACGGTTTCCCAGAGATTTTCGGCGCGCACGTAAGGGGGCAGCTCCGCCCCTGTTTGCATCACGAAGCCGAGGCTCTGTTCGCGGCCGAGGTTGCCATGTGTGGCCTGTAGAAAGGCGAAGACATCCAGCATGTAGCTGCCGTAATAATAGCCGTCCTCTAAACTGACGATGACGTTGGCGCGATTCCTGACGTGATTTATCGCGCCCTCGTAAACACGGCGCACGGCATCCGGTCGCTCTCCGGCGACGGTTGCCGCGAGCCAGTCGGCGTCCGCGATAAACCCATCCTCGCCGGTCTTGCCTTGCGCCCTCAAACGGTCTAGCGCCGCCGAGACGCCGAGCGGGTCGCCCGTCTCCGCGCGGTAGCGATAGCTCTGGCCGCGCCGCTCAATCGTCGCCCTGCCGCCGCGCGAGACGATTCGGACGACGCCCGCGCTTTCGTAGACGGCGAAGTCAACCCCGCGCACGCCCGCAACCGTTTCGGCCACACGCGCTTCATTCGCCTCACGCGTAAAGAGCACCGCGCAGCCGACCAATCCGAATTGCGGCAAGACGACGCTTCTCTCATCCCTGATTCTACCTTCCAGGCGCATCCCGGCCCTGGCGAGCGCCTCCTTCAAGGGGACTCGCTTGTAGCTTCTGAAGTGGTTGCCGTGATCGGAGAAGATGGTGACGCGAACGCGGCCACCGGAGTCGCGCACGATGTCGTTGACCACGTCGTCGAGCCGTGCCAGGAGCGAGCGCAGCATCCGCTCGCCGCCCAGGTGCGCGAGCGAATCGCTGGCTCCCGTGTAAGCGAAGAAGACCGGCTCGCGCGAGGCGTTGAACTTCTGGTGCAGCCGTATCACGTCGGTCAGCGATTCCAGGTAAGTCGTGACGGGCGGAGCGGCGTACCCGAGCCCGCTCTTGATGGCCGAGGGGTGATAATCGAACAGCTCGCGGAATGTTCCCTTGATGAACCGCCCGCTCCTGAAGCGGTCGAGCAGGCTCCCGCGCAGGCGGTTATCCTCCGCGTCGAAATAGCTCTCTTCGTAACCGGGCGTCTCCGCGAGCGCCCCGGCGGGCTTGAGGATTTCCGTCATCGAGACGTTGGTCAAAGTGGGAAAGGGCGAGATCATCTTCGCAGGCTGGCGGAAGAGCCGAAAGCGGCCCCCGGCGCGCATCTTCTCAATCAGCGAAAAGCCGACGCCGTCAACGCAGATTATCAAATGTCTCGACTGCTCGCTGCTGTTTGACTGTGCTTCCAGGCCATTCGCCCTGCCACACAGCGCCGGAAATACAAGCGTAGCGATCAAGTAGCTGACGCTGATTCTGGCTGAAAGAATTGAAATCATATCTTTCCCCTGCCTTTCCTGGTGTCAAAATCGTGAGGCGCGGCGGGCTTTTGTCTGTCAGCTGTCAGATTAATCCTGCATGTCGGAGGCGACCGAGACGTAGCGGCGTGCGAGCCCTAATTCCCTGAGCTTGTGTTGCAGCGATTGACGATGCATGCCAAGGATGGCGGCCGCGCGCGTCACGTTACCGCCCGTCTCTTCCAGGCAGCGCGCGATGTAGCGGCGCTCGAACTCACGGCGATCTTCTCGAAAGTCCGCCGTGAAGGGAACGGCAAGCGCGCCGCCGATTTCAGCCTCCGCGTCGGGCGCGAAGCCCTTGGCCGGGTCGCTGCTTTTTAACTCTTCCGGCAGGTCGCCCGCCGTCAGTTCGTCGCCTTCGGCCATAATCGCCGCGCGCTCGATGGTGTTGCGCAGCTCACGGACGTTGCCCGGCCAGTTATATTCGACCAGGCGGCGCAAGGCGCTGTGAGCGATGGGGCGGGCCGGGAGGTTGTAGCGTTCGGCGGCCTGCCGTGCGAAGGCCGCGGCCAGGACGGGGATGTCCTCACGCCGCTCGCGCAGCGGCGCAATCTCGACGGTCACGACGCGCAGCCTGTAGAAGAGGTCCGCGCGAAAACTCCCCGCCGCAATATCCTGTTCGAGAGGGCGATGAGTCGCGCTGACGATACGCACGTCAACCGGGATGGATTCGTTGCCGCCGAGCCGCTCGATGCGCCTCTCTTCGAGCGCGCGCAGGAGCTTTGCCTGGACGTTGGCGCTCATGTCGCCGATCTCGTCCAGGAAGAGCGTCCCGCCGTCGGCCTGCTCAAACTTCCCCCGGCGGCGCGCCGCTGCACCCGTAAAAGCCCCTTTTTCATGGCCGAAAAGCTCTGATTCGATCAACTCCGAGGGGAGCGCGGCGCAGTTGACGGCGACGAAAGCGCCGCTGCGGCGCGCAGCGCTGCGCTCGTGAATCTCGCGCGCGACCAGCTCTTTGCCGGTCCCGGATTCGCCGCGCACGAGAATCGTCGCGTCCGTCTCGGCAACTTTTTCGATCATCGCGCGGACACGCTGCATCGCCTCCGACGAACCGATTAACGCCCCTCGCTGTGCGCCTTCAATCTCGATGCGCCGCCGCAGCGAGCGGTTCTCGCGTCGCAGCCGCGCGGTCTCCAGAGCATTCTTGACGGCGAGGCGCAGGTCGTCCAGCTCAAAAGGCTTCGAGAGATAATCGTGAGCGCCGGACTTGATGGCCTCGACCGCCATCCGCTCCGAGCCGTGCGCCGTGATGAGAATGACGAGCGGCGCATCGCCGTCGGCTTCCCGCAGCTCAGCGAGAAACTCAAGCCCGCTCGCGCCCGGCAGATTAACGTCCAGCAGCAGGAGGTCCGGCCGCGTCTTCGCCATCAGGGCGCGCGCCGCCTCGACCGATTCGGCCTCCTCTATCTCGTAGCCGAAACCGCCGAGCGCCCTGCGCATCCCGTAACGCGCAGCCTCTTCGTCGTCAACAATCAACAGCCGGAAACGTTCTTCGCTCATCTTTCGCCGCACCCTTTACATCCAGAAATATCAATCGCACGCAAACGCCGGCTCACCTTGCACGGCTCATGCCAGAGTATGCGGGCGGCGCTCAACCCCGGAAGATTAGTCCTCTCGCGCGCTCGAAAAAGGGACGCGCAGCTCGAAGCGCGCTCCCTCTCCGGCGCGCGCTTCGGCCAGCCGCGCGGAGCCGCCCGCCTCTTCCATCCGTTTACGCACGATGGCGAGGCCGAGGCCCGTCCCACGCTGCCTGGTCGTAAAGAAGGGCTCCCAGATACGCTCGCGCAATTCGGCCGCGATGCCTTTGCCGGTGTCAACGACGGTGACGGCCAGATGCTCGCCGC
>DASVWH010000142.1:0-6317 GCA_036389715.1 Pyrinomonadaceae bacterium
GCAGAGCTGGGACAGGAGTATGTGGAGCCGCGAACGGAGAAGGAGCGATTACTGGCGAAGGTGTGGGCGGAAGTGTTGAGAGTGGAGAGGGTGGGAGTGCATGACAACTTCTTCGAGCTGGGCGGGGATTCCATCCTGAGCGTGCAGATCATCGCGCGGGCCAGGGTGGCGGGCCTGCATCTGACCCCGAAGCAGATATTCCAACATCACACGATTGCAGAGCTGGCCGCCGTTGCGGACGGTAATTCATCCATCGCCGCCGAGCAAGGCTCGATCAAAGGCCAAGTGCCGCTGACGCCGATTCAACACTGGTTCTTTGAGCAGCAATTGCCCGAGCCGCATCACTTCAACATGGCGCTGATGCTCGGCGTTCCACAGACGGTTGACCCGGAGTTGCTGAAACAGGCCGTGCAGGAACTCGTCGCGCATCATGACGCGTTGCGCATGCGTTTCACGCAAGACGCGCGGGGAGCGTGGCGGCAGTCTGCGGGCGAAACGAGCGGCGGCGCTCTCTTTAGTCTGATTGATTTGAAGGGAGTGCCGGAGCCGGAACAGAAGGCAAGGATTGAGGAGAAGGCGGCTCAATTACAGCTTGACCTGGACCTTTCGGAGGGCCGCCTGCTGCACCTCGCGCTCTTCGATGTCGGCGCGGCAGGACCGGCGCGGCTGCTCTTCATCATTCATCACCTGGCGGTGGACATAGTCTCCTGGCAAATCCTGCTCGAAGATTTGCAGTCGCTCTATGAACAGTTGAGCAGGGGTCAGGCGGTCAGTCTTCCGCCGAAGACGACCTCCTTCAAGGAGTGGTCCGAGAAGCTCTCAGCCTACGCGCGCTCTCCGGCGCTGCGGATGGAGCTTGCGCACTGGCTGGCCGAGAAGCGCCGCCACGTCGCGCGGCTGCCGGTTGATTACCGGCGGGGCGCTAACCTTGAATCGAGCGTCGCGCACGTCAACGTCTCGCTCGGCGTCGAAGAGACGCAGGCGCTCCTGCGCGATGTCCCGAAGGTCTACAACACGCAGATAAGCGATGCCCTGTTGACGGCCCTGGCACATGCCTGCGCCGAGTGGACGGGCACGCGCACGGTCCTGTTCGACCTTGAAGGGCACGGGCGCGAAGCCTTGTTCGATGATGTTGATCTGTCGCGCACCGTCGGCTGGTTTACGACGATCTATCCGGTTGTCCTGGACATCGAGGAAGGCAAGAGCAGCGGCGAGGCTTTGAAGTCCGTCAAAGAGCAGTTGCGAAGGATTCCTCACGGCGGGATCGGTTACGGCGTGGCGCGGTATCTGCTCGGAGATGCTGCTATCGCCGAAGCGCTCGATTCGCTGCCGCGTGCCGAAATGAGCTTCAATTATCTCGGGCGGCTGGATCGCATGACGGGCCGGTCCGCGATGTTTTCCGGCGCTTCCGAAAGCTCAGGCCCGCTGCGCAACCCGCAGACGAAGAGACGCTACAAGATAGAGATCAACGGGAGCGTGATGGGCGGCGCGCTGCACGTGGATTGGGCTTTCAGCGAAAGCATTCACCGTCGCTCGACGATTGAGCCGGTCGCCCGGAACTTCATCGAAGCCCTGCGAACATTGATCGCTCACTGCGCTGTGTCGCAAACAAAAGTCGGGCCGTCCGAAGAAACCGCTGGCCGTGCGGCTGCCGATAACGGCTTCAAGTGGAGCGACGCCGATCTGAAAAACATTGCCGCAGCCATTAATCGAGTGAGAGGGGAAGCCTGAAGTGCAGTTGGAAAACGTGGAGGACTTTTATCCTCTCAGCCCCATGCAGCAGGGGCTGCTCTTTCACACCCTGTATAGCCCGCAGGCCGGGGTCTACGTCGTTCAACTGAGCAGCGCGCTCAGCGGCGACCTCGACGCAGACGTGTTCGAGCAGGCTTGCCGGAGAGTCGTCGAGCGGCACGCAGTCTTTCGCACCTTCTTCGTCTGGGAGGGCGTCGAGACGCCGATTCAGATCGTCGAGCGGGAGGTCGAGCTGCCGTTTGAGCGACACGATTGGCGCGCGCACACACCCGAAGAGCAGCGGACGTTGCTGGCGGCGCTGCTGGCGGCTGACCGCGCGCGCGGCTTTCAGCTCTCGAAAGCGCCGCTCATGCGCGTCATCCTGATTCGCAGAAGCGAGACGGATTACCAGCTCGTCTGGAGCCATCATCACTTGCTGCTGGACGGCTGGTGTTTGTCAACGGTGCTCAATGAAGTCTTCACTTTTTACGAAGCACTGCGGCACGGCCGCGAGCCGCACCTGCCGCCCAGCCTGCCCTATCGTGATTACATAGCCTGGCTGCATCGCCAGGATTTATCGAAGGCCGAACTCTTCTGGCGGCAGACGCTCAGAGGCTTCAACGCGCCGACGCCGCTCATCTCGGGCCGCGCGGGGTCGAGCACAAACGGGGGCGCACCCGACTTCGCCGAAGAGTCATTGATTCTTTCCAGAGAGACCACCGCCGCCCTGCAATCAATGGCGCGCCGTTACCAGTTGACGCCGGGGACAATTGCGCAGAGCGCCTGGGCCATTTTGTTGAGCCGCTACAGTGGCGAAAGGGATGTCGTCTTCGGGACGATTGTCTCGGGCCGCCCGGCGGACCTGCCCGGCGTCGAATCCATCATCGGACTCTTCATTAACATGCTTCCCGTGCGCGTTCGCGTGGAGGAGGACGCGCGGCTCTTGGACTGGATGAAGGAGTTCCAGCTGCAACAGGCCGAAGCCAGGCAGTACGAATACAGCCCGCTGATGGAGGTCCAGGGCTGGAGCGAAGTGCCCAAGGGAACGCCGCTCTTTGAAAGCACCATCGCTTTCGAGAACTACCCGCTCAACGTCGCGCCCGAGGCCGGGGAAGGGAGACGACAGGCAGGCAGCCTGGCGGTCAAATCCCTGCGTTCTTTTGAGAGACCACATTATCCTTTGAGCGCGATGGTCATGCCCGGAGAGGAGCTTGTCCTGGTCATTTACTACGACCGCGCGCGGTTCCAGTCACAGACCATCGAGCGCATGCTGCGCCATTATGCGAACCTCCTGGAAAGCATCATCTCGAACCCGGACCAACGGCTCTCGCAGCTCTCGCTGCTTGATGCGGGAGAGCAGCGTCAACTGCTCGAAGAGTGGAACACTACGCGGACGGATTACCCGCAATCGTGCCTGCACGAGCTGTTTGAAGCGCAGGCCGCGCGCACTCCAGACGCCATCGCGCTCATCTTTGAAGACCAGCAGCTCACCTACCGGCAGCTTAACGAACGCTCCAATCAACTGGCTCATTACCTGCTAAAACAGGGCGTTACTACCGAAACTCTCGTCGGCATTCTCTGCCAGCGTTCTCCTGAAATGGTCATCGCCGTGCTCGGCACGCTCAAAGCAGGAGGAGCATACCTGCCGCTCGACCCCGCTTACCCGCAGCAGCGCCTCTCCTTCATGTTAGAGGATGCGGGAGTCAAAGTGCTGCTGACACAGGAAGGGTTGAAGCAGAGCATGCCCGAGCACAGTGCAGAAGTGGTTTATCTGGATAAGGGATGGGAGAGCATCTCTAAGGAGAGCAGCGAGAATGCTGGAAGCAAGGTGCACGCGGACAACCTGGCATATGTGATTTACACGTCGGGCTCGACGGGCAGACCGAAGGGCGTGCTGGTGACGCATCGGGGGATAGGCAATCTTGCTGCCGCGCAGATAGATGCTTTCGCGGTCGAGCCTGCGAGCCGCGTCCTGCAATTCGCGGCGACCAGCTTCGACGCTTCCGTCTCCGAAATCGCGATGGCGCTCCTTTCCGGCGCTACGCTCTGCCTCGCACAGCAGGAATCAATGCTGCCCGGCCCTGCGCTTAAAGCAACGATGTCCGAGCAATCCATCTCGGTCGTGACTTTGCCGCCGACGGTCCTCGCGGCGCTGCCCGCGGATGAATTGCCTGCGCTGCGCACGCTCATCGTGGCTGGGGAAGCCTGCTCGGGCGAGCTGGTTAAAATCTGGTCCGGGAAGAGACGCTTCATCAACGCCTATGGGCCGACAGAGGCTACTGTCTGCGCCACGATTGGCGTCTGCCGTGGAGACGAGGAGCGGCCGCCGATTGGTCGCCCGATGCGAAACGTCGAGGTCTACCTGCTGGACCAACGGCTGCGGCCCGTGCCGGTCGGCGTGGAAGGTGAAATCTACATCGGCGGGGTGGGGCTGGCCCGCGGCTACAAGAATCGGCCCGAGTTGACGGCCGAGCGTTTCATTCCGCACTTCCTGAGCACAGAGCCGGGCGCGCGGCTCTACCGCACGGGCGATGTGGGGCGCTGGCTGTCCGGCGGCGAAATCGAATATCTGGGGCGAACGGACGAACAGGTCAAGGTCAGAGGATTTCGCATCGAGCCGGGCGAAATTGAAGCGGTCCTGGCGAGCCATGAGGCGGTCAGAGAGGCCGTGGCGATGGTTCGCGAAGATGCGTCCGGCGAGAAGCGCCTGGTGGCCTACGTCGTCGCCAAACGCGGGCAGGCGGCGACCGTCAGCGAGCTGCGCCGTCATCTCAGGGAGAGCTTGCCTGACTACATGCTTCCGTCTGCGTTCGTGATGATGGACGAGCTGCCGCTTTCGCCGAACGGCAAAGTCGAGCGCCGCGCTCTGTCGGAGCCCGACGGCGCGCGCCCCGTGCTCGAAGACGCTTTCGTCGAGCCGCGCGGCGAGATGGAGCAGCGCATCGCCAGGGTCTGGGAAACAGTGCTCGGCATCGAGCGCGTCGGAGTGCACGACAACTTCTTCGATTTAGGCGGCCACTCGCTCCAGATGATTCGTGTTCAGGACAAGCTGCGCGAAGAGCTTGAGCGGAAGCTCTCCATCGTCGAATTGTTTCAGTATCCGACCGTCGGCGCGCTCGCCAGACACCTTACGCAAGAGGCCGGTCCAGAGAAATCAGTCGCAAAGATTTTTGACCGGGCGAGAAAGCGGCAGGAATCCATGACCCGTCAAAACCGTATCTCAACCACAAGGAAACAGACATTATGAGCGAGTTAAAAACATCTGATTCAGTTGAAGGGATTGCCGTCGTCGGTTTGGCCGGGCGCTTCCCTAAATCCAGGAATATAGACGAGTTCTGGCGTAACCTGCGCGACGGGGTTGAGATGATCTCCTTCTTCACGGACGAGGATTTGATCGCGCTGGGCGTCAATCCGGCGCTGCTTGACGACCCGGCCTTTGTTAAGGCCAAAGCCTACCTGGAAGGCATAGATTTATTCGACGCCTGGTTCTTCGGTTACAGCCCGCGCGAAGCGGAAATCATGGACCCGCAGCAGCGCTTCTTTCTGGAGTGTGCCTGGGAAGCCCTAGAACATGCGGGCTATAACTCGGAGACCTATGATGGTCCAATCGGCGTTTTTGCCGGAGTCACGATGAACAGCTACCTCTTCAATAATCTCTACGCGAATAGCGAGGTGGTGGCTTCGGTCGGCGGCTTTCAAACTATCATGAGCAACGACAAGGACCATCTCCCGACACGCGTTTCTTACAAGCTCAACCTCAAAGGGCCGAGCGTCAATGTCCAGACGACCTGCTCGACTTCGCTCGTCGCCGTGCACCTGGCCTGCCAGAGCCTGCTCAACGGCGAATGCGATATGGCCCTGGCGGGCGGTGTGTCAATCACCGTGCCGCAGAAGATGGGATATTTCTACCAGGCCGATGGCATCGTTTCGCCGGACGGGCACTGTCGCACCTTCGACGCCGAAGCGAGCGGGACTATCGCCGGTAACGGCGTCGGCATCGTCGTTCTCAAGCGGCTCGCAGACGCCATCGCCGACGGCGATACGATCCACGCCGTTATCAAAGGCTCTGCCATCAATAACGACGGCTCAGACAAAGTCGGCTACACAGCGCCGAGCGTCAGCGGACAGGCGGCGGTCATTCTCGAAGCTCAGGCCATCGCCGGAGTTGACCCGGAAACCATCAGTTATATTGAGGCCCACGGGACGGCGACGCCCATCGGAGACCCCATCGAGATCGCGGCCCTTGAGCAAGCCTTTCGCACTCAAACTGATAAACGCTCCTTCTGCGCCATCGGCTCCGTCAAATCCAACGTCGGCCACCTCGACGCCGCCGCCGGTGTCACCGGTCTCATTAAGACCATTCTCTCCCTGCGCCATCGGCAACTCCCTCCTTCGCTCCATTTCCATGAGCCTAATCCCAAGATCGACTTCGCTTCCAGCCCCTTCTTCGTCAACGACAGGCTGCGCTCCTGGCAGAGCAACGGGACACCCAGAAGAGCAGGCGTCAGCTCGTTCGGCATCGGGGGAACCAATGCGCACGTGATAGTGGAAGAAGCACCGGCGATGGAAGAGAGCAGGAGCGAGAG
>DASVWH010000143.1:0-5811 GCA_036389715.1 Pyrinomonadaceae bacterium
TGATAAATCGTCAATGGTCAATGGTAAAGAGTGAATAGTAAATCGTGAATAGAAAAGAGGGAAAGACATTAACTTCTTATCTATTAACGATTTACTATTGACGATTCACGATTTGCGGCTTTTGGATTTGGACGCCGCTGGCGGGCAGGAGGCGGCGCGGGGTCGGGCTGGCGATGGGCTGCGGGACGGCCTCCGCGGTGATGACTTCTGTGAGCAGTTCGTCTTCGAGCTGGCGATTCTCGCCGATGCGGTTGCCCTGGTCCAGGATGGCGAAGAGGACGATTCCGGCGTCCCTGGTGTAGACGATTCCGGCGAGGCTCGCCATCCCACCGTCAACTTCGGCCGTCAGCGTCCCGGTCTTGCCGACGACAGCGCCTTCGAGCCCGGTTCCGCCGAGCCTGCGCCGCAGCGTGCCCGCGTCATCGCTGGCGACCGGCAGCAGGTCGGGCGGCTCCAGGCCCTGCCGCTTCGCCTCTTCGATGAGCGCGCGAATCACGGCCAGCAGGCCGCGCGGCGTCATCCGGTTGTGCTCGCGCCCGGAGACCCTCTCGATCATCACCTGCTCGGACGGCAGCTTCAGCTCGTCAACGAGAAACCTGCGAACGCCCTCCGCGCCGCCGATTTGCGCCCCCAGTTTTTCGGCGATGAAATTACTGGAGCGCGCGTTCATGTAGAGCAGCACGTCGCTCAGCCGGTTGGAGTTGACGACGAGCAGCGATTGCCCGCCCGTCTCGTCCGCGACCTCTGTTTTCGGATTGCCGAGCTTGAGCGCGCGCGCCAGACGCTCGGCCGATTCCTCCGGCTTATCGCTGAAGTTAAAGCAGAATTCCGGCGAGACGACGACTTCCGTCAAACGCTCGATGCCGCGCTCGCGCAGTTCCCTGCTCAACAGGCTCGCGCCCGGGTCGCCAAACGTCGGGTCATTGCCCGACACGTAGAGCCTGCCTTGCAGGACTCCCTTCTTATCAACCTCGCCGTCGGCGAAAACCCTCGTCTGGAAACGATAGTCCGCGCCCAGTTTTTTGAGCGCGACCAGGCTGGTGGCGAGCTTGACGAGCGAAGCGGGGTTGAACGCCAGATCGGCGTTATGCGAGGCGAAAGAGCGCTGCCCGTCCAGCGTTTCGATGAGCACGCCGTGGACTTCGGGCGCTTCGCCGCGCCCTGCGTACCAAGAGGCCACGTCGAAGGAAGGCTCCGGCGGGGCCGTCCTCGTCGCAGCGTCCGGGCCGGCAGCCCTGTCAGAGGCAATCAGGGCGGCCATCCGCTCCAGATTCAGCCGCGCCTTGATGTAATTCGGGTAGAGAGCGAGCGCCGAGATGGCGAGGATGCCGACGGCAACCATCACTAGAACCGGCCTGCGACTATTCAATACTTCCCCTCCGGCACGATTTTAAGTCTTTCGTAAACAAAGACGAAGCCGTATCATGCGGAAAGGTTGGAGCGCGCGTCAAGCGCGGTCAGGTCGTTGAAAGCGCGCCGCCACTAGAGGACACTTCTGGCATGAATCTTCGTTCCGGCTTCTTCCTGTTTCAATCAACGCTGGGTCTCCCGCTGCCGCTCATCGGCGTCTTCGTCGCGGCCTTCGGTGCCATCATCGGGAGCTTTCTCAACGTCGTCATCCACCGCCTCCCGCGCGGCGAGTCCATCGTCTTTCCGAATTCGCGCTGCCCCTCCTGCCAGGCGCTGATTCGCCCGTTCGACAATATTCCGATCATCAGTTACCTGTTCCTGCGCGGGCGCTGCCGCAACTGCCGCGCTCCCATCTCGGCGCGTTACCCCGCAGTCGAGGCGCTGACGGCACTGCTCTTCGCCGCACTGTTTCTCTGTGACCTGTACCTGCGCGGCCAGGGCTGGGCGGTCATTCTCTTCGACCTCGTTTTCGTCTCGGCGCTGCTCGCGCTCGTCTTCATTGACGCCGAGCACATGCTCCTGCCGAACGCGATTACGTATCCGGGCATCGTCTTTGCCGCGGTCGCGCGCCTACTTCTGCCTTACCTTGCCGGGGAGGTCGCTTTTGACGATCTCTCGCAACTGGCCGGGGGCGCGTTCACGAACTGGCCGCTCTGGGCCGTCTCGCTCTTCGGCGCAGTGCTCGGCGCGCTCGCCGGGGGCGGCAGCCTGTGGCTGATGGGCTGGCTCTGGGAGCGCCTGCGCGGTGTCGAGGCGATGGGCCTCGGCGATGTTAAGATGATGTTCATGGTCGGCGCTTATCTCGGCTGGCGACTGACGATTGTGGCTATCTTCCTCGGCGTGCTGTCGGGCTCCGTCGCCGGAATAGCCCTGATGCTCAGGCGCGGGCAAAAGGATATGCAGATGCTCCTGCCCTTCGGCATTTTTCTCGGCATCGGCTCGCTCATCTCCCTCTTCTTCGGCTCGCGCATCGTCGCCTGGTACGCGTCACAGTTCTGAAAACCGGACTGAAAAGTGATGAGGGATGAGTGATGAGTGATGAGTAAAAAGCAGGCGGCTCATCGCTCATGACTCATTATCCTTGACTCAAGACTCATCACTTATCAGCCATCACTTCTTTTTATGTTTTCGAGTTACAGAGGTCGTGCGCAGTTGATGTTGGTGTCGCTGGCCGGGGTGTTCCTGCTGGCGAGCCTGCTGGCCGTGGTGTTGGTCGTGCTTGCCCCGGCGACGCCCTCGGCGCGCAGGCCCTTGATGTTGACGGTCTTCATCACGGCGCTGCTCGTCAGCCTGCTCTTCTTCGTGCTCTTCCTGCGCAGGGTGCTGCGGCCTTACCGCCAGTTGGTCGGCGAAGCCGAGCGCGCTCCGGTGGCGGCGCTCACGGCCAAGCCGCGCGACGAAGCACAGTTCGTCCTGGAGACTTTCCAATCCGTCGTCGCGCAGCTACAGGCGCAGCAGCGCGAGCTTGAAGCCCTGAGCGCACAGGCGAGCGCCCGCGCCGCCTCTGCCGAGAGGTTCAGCGAACGAATCGTGGCGAGCGTCCCTTCGGGCCTCGTCGCCTTCGACGCGCGGGGCCGCGCAACGGTCGTCAACGCCCCGGCGCGCGCGCTGATCGAAGCGGACGGCGATGCTGAAGGGCGCGACGTGCGGAGCCTGCTGCACATCGCGCCTGAGCTGGCGGAAATGGTCCTGAGATGCCTGCAAACGGGGGAAGTCTATCGCCGTGAAGAAGTTACGGCGATGGGTGCGGGCGGGCGGATGAGGCGTCTGGGCGCGACCGTCGCACCGATTGAGCTTGCGCCGGAGCGGGGCGCGCGCGGGGCGCTCTGCCTCCTGACGGACATCACGGAAGTCTCGCAGTTGCGCGAGCAGGTCGCCCTCAAGAAGAATCTGGAAAGCCTCGGCGAGATGTCGGCCGGACTGGCGCATGAGTTCAAGAACGCGCTGGCCACGCTGCACGGCTACGCGCAGTTGATGCAGAGCCTGAACCTGGACGAGAACGGGCGCGCGGCCTCCGTCGCGCTGCTCCAGGAAGTGCGCAACCTTTCCGAGATGGTGACGGCGTTTCTTAACTTCGCGCGCCCGCGCCCG
The DNA here is from genome assembly GCA_036389715.1 of Pyrinomonadaceae bacterium. GTDB lineage: Bacteria > Acidobacteriota > Blastocatellia > Pyrinomonadales > Pyrinomonadaceae > DASVWH01. The sequence goes on from DASVWH010000143.1 coordinate 3,502, forward strand.
CTCCAACTGACGGAGGTTTCGCTCGGCGAGTTGATAGAGGAATGCGCCCTGGAGCTGCGTTCATTCTACAGGGAACGCCGCGTCACGCTCGTCGTCGAGGGCGACTTCCGGCAGGTGCAGGCCGACGAGCGGATGCTGCGGCAGGCGCTGCTCAACCTGCTGCGCAACGCGGCCGAGGCCATTGAAGACGAGCGAGCGCAACGCCGCGTCACGGTCCGCGCTTCGAGCAGGCGCGAGGCTTCCGGGCAGGACAGCGCCGTCATCGAGATTACAGACACAGGCGCAGGCATTCAGCCCGCAGACCTGCAACGCATCTTCATCCCCTTCTTCACCACCAAGTCAACAGGGCACGGCGTCGGCCTGGCGCTGGCCCACCGCGTCATCACGGACCACGGCGGCACGCTCACAGCCGCCAACGTCGCCGACGGCGGCGCGCTCTTTACCATCAGCCTGCCCGCTTAACTCCGGCGCGGATTCACGAGCTAATCAGCGGAAGGCCGTCGTCGAGATGCCACGCTCGATTCGAGACTTCTGCGCGGACGATCATCTTCACTTTTCGAGATGGACTCGCTTGACGCCGAAGGCTATCACGCGCGCCGGGATGTCGCGTAGGAACGGGACGCGCAGCATCAGCGGGACGAAGAAGGGCAAGCGGAAGGGCCGGTCAGGATTCAGTGCGTTCGCAATGACGCGGCGTTGAACGAAAGCCTGGACGGCCTGGATGATGCGCGTCGGCCATTGGCGCTGGCGCTGCACGGCGTCGAGGTCGCTCGTCTTCAACTCTTTCCTTTGCAAGGGCTTGCACAGGATATTGGCTGCCACTACCGCATCCTGAATGGCATAATTGATGCCGACGCCGCCGACCGGCGACATGACGTGCGCCGCGTCGCCGATGAGGAGCAGTCCGGGCAGATACCAGCGCCGCAGCCGGCTCGACTCGACCGAGAGCATGGCGACCTGCTTCCAATCTTTGAGCTGCCCGGCACGGTCTGCGAATTCCGGCGCGGTCGCGGCAAAGGATTCGCGCAGCGCCTCTATCCCCGCGGCGCGCAGTTGTTGATAGCTTCCCTTGAAGATGACGTAGCCCACCTGCCACTGGTCCAGGCGGTCCAGCATAATCACTAGATGGCCGCGGCTGAAGCGGGCCAGGATGCCTTCCGGGTCAACGTCCTTGCGCGGCAGTCGAAACCAGAGCACGTCCATCGGCGGCGAGGTCTTGACCGGCTCCATCCCGGTCAGGTGGCGGATGCGCGAGCTGCGCCCGTCCGCGCCCACCGTCAAGAGCGCGCGGACCTCGTGCCAGCCGTCCGCCTGGCGATAACGGACGCCCCGCACGACGCCCTCTTCTTCGATCAACTCCTCGACGCGCGCACTCATCGTCAACTGGAAATTCGGATAACGCTTCGTCTCGCCGACGATGAACTGGAGAAAGTCCGCCTGCGGAATCATCGCGATGAAGGGAAAGCGCGTCTTGAGACGGCCGAAGTCCGCGAGCGTCAGCGGCCCTTCCGGCGTAGAGAAAGTAGCGCTGCGGATTTCGGAGTGGCGCAGTTCGAGCAGCTTCCCGGCCAGCCCCAGCTCGTCCATGATTTCCAGCACCGAAGGATGAACCGTGTCGCCGCGAAAATCCCTGTCAAAGTCTGCGTGGGCTTCGAGGAGGACGACGGGCACGCCCTGGCGAGCCAGCAGCAGCGCCAGCACAACTCCGCCCGGCCCGCCTCCGACGATGCAGCAGGTCGTCTCCCGCGCCTCGACGACGACGCGGCGGTCCTCGCCTTCGGCGGCCGCAACTGTTCTTTGCGTCCCGTTCGTCATTCGGAGCCCTCTAACGTTTGAGCCCTACTCTGACAGGCCCGCGCCGTCCGGGAAATAATCGCGCCAGCGCCTGTCTACCAGCTCGGCAATGTCCGGCCTGACGATTAGCTCGGCAGGATAGCCCGGCTTCATTCGCGCGTCTATCACAATGGGGGCGCGATAGCTGAGATGATGACGGACGACCGTCGTGCTCGCCGGATGAATGTCGGCCGCAGGCTCAAAGCGCGTCCAGGTGGCCCAGAGAAACTGCTCTACGCTGTCGGCGACGCTCGCATCATCGTGCAGGACGACGAGCGGCCACGCGCTGAAAGCCTCTTCGCGGGCCAGGCGCGCGGCCTGTTCCGGGTCGTCTGCATAAGGCGCGCCCTGGATTACCAGGCAGCCGCCGCAAAAGACTGCCGCCTGCGAGACGCCGCCAGGCAGTTCTCCTTTGAACTCCCGCGGCAGTTCCCGCACGGCATCGCCCAGGCCGAGCAGGATTGCCTTGCTTCCCTG
>DASVWH010000144.1:0-8293 GCA_036389715.1 Pyrinomonadaceae bacterium
CGCGCTGATTCGCAGGGTGCGTGCGCTCTCCGCCGAGCAGGGCGGAAACATTCCGGCAGCCGCGCTGACCGCTTATGCCCGGCCCGAAGACCGGACGCGGGTGCTGCTGGCAGGCTTTCAGATACACATCACCAAGCCGGTCGAGCCGACCGAGCTGGCGGCGGTCGTCGGCAGCCTGGCCGGACGGACAGTGTCAGCCCGAGCCAGCAATCAACGCTAACGCGCGCCCGGCTGGCCGGTCTGCTTCTTCCAGACCGGCTGCGAGCGATACTCTGGCCGCTTTGCCTGTCAAAGAATACTCGCCCCGGCGGAGGCATAGATTCGCTCAACAGACCCGCTTTAATCCTCCTTCTGCCGCCCGTGCGCGGCGTCGGCGTAATCCTCATTCGCGCTGAAAGAATAGCTTGACTAAGCCTTCGGCTATCAACTGACCTAACAGGGAAAGATTTGGAGAGAGAGAATCCTTTCCACTTCGACGCCCTCCGACGCCGAATACATCAAGGGCATCGGCTACGACCGCATCGCCGCCGCTTACGGCACCAGCTACAACGTCAACGCCATCGTCTACTCGCTCAGCTACATAGTATTCGTCCTGGGGACAGTCCTGACAGTCGGCGGGCTGGCGAAGCTCAGCGGCGATAAAGTGACGAAGCCTCCGGCCGATGCCCCTGCCCACGACGCCGGATAAGCCGGATATTTATCGCTCTTCCCCTTCGTCCACTTGCGAGAAACCGGCGCGCGGGTGATGGCGGTCGTAGGTGGCGCGCATGTGCCGGTCCGTGATGTGCGTGTAAATCTGTGTGGTCGAGATGTCGCTGTGACCGAGCAGCGCCTGCACGGAACGCGAATCCGCGCCGCGTTGCAGAAGGTGCGTGGCGAAGCTGTGACGCAGGGTGTGCGGTGAGATGTCGGGCAGCCCCGCGCAGGCGGCATAACGCTTTAACATGGCCCAGACGAACTGCCTCGTCAGCGCCCCGCCCAGGCTATTCAAGAAAAGGCGCGGATTGTTTCCCATGCCGGAGCGAGCGCGCACGCTCAGATACTGCTGCAACCAGCCGGTCGCGCTCTTGCCGATGGGCACGCGCCGCTCCTTGCTTCCCTTCCCGTGACAGGAGATTAGGCCCGCGTCGAGTTCGAGGTCCGCGCGCTTGAGCGTGACCACCTCCGAGACGCGCAGGCCCGTGGCGTACATCAATTCCAGGAGGGCGCGGTCGCGGATGCCCTCGTCGGTCCCCGTATCGGGCGCGGCGAGCAGCCGTTCCATATCTTCTTCGGTCAGAAACCGCGGCAGGTGCGCGTGGCCCTGCGGCGTGTTGAGGTCTTCGGTCGGTTGTCCCTGAATGTGGCCGTCGAGCATCAGAAAGCGAAAGAGGCCGCGGGCGGCGCTGACGGCGCGCGAAACGGATGAAGGCGAGAGCCCTTCCTTCGAGAGCTGCGCGATCCAGCCGCGGAGGTCCTGCCGCGTCAGGCCCTGCACTTGAGTGCCCTGGCTCTCGGCCCAGGCTTCCAGGCGCGCCAGGTCGCGGCGGTATCCCTCCAGGGAGTTCTGCGCGAGCCCCTTCTCGACCTGCAAATAGGCCAGGAACTCTCTCACCAGATCGCGCTTTCGCAGTCCTTCAACGGGCGTCATCCGGCACACTATAGCAGATTTCCCGCGCTCGCCGGGCAAGATGATATTTGATGAGCGCGAAGCCGCGCAGCCCTCTTCACTTCGACCGCACGGCTTCCTGCTCGCGCTATCCGTTATCCGCGCGGCTGCTAATACTTGATTAGCTCCACGGGCCTGTAATTCGGGTCCAACGGAATGACTTCCCCGCCCGAGTTCCGTGAACAGAGAATCCCTTGCAGCATGCCTGCGTTCTCCCGCACGATTCGCCAGGTCTTGGCCCGCGAGCGATTCCAGGTGCGCCAGTCCGCCTCTTCGGGCGGCGACCACCGCTCGATAATCCGCCTGGCGACGACGCACTGGTCCGTGCGATTCAGCGACGGCAGCGCAGCCGCTAGCTCCGGCATCGCGTCGGCGCTCAGCGAAGCGGCATATTTGGCGTCGAAGACGCGCCCGGCCCGTGCGTGCGCGAGGTTGGTGCGGACGATCAGGGCGTCCGGGTTGAGGAGGTGCAGCAAGGCTCCGACTAGCAGGCCCGCCACGAGCGCGCCGCAGACGAAGCGCTCACGCTGCCCGCGCAGCACCGTCACAGCGAACCAGATAAAGACGACCGCCAGCCATCCCATGAAAGCCGTCGTGTAGACGCGCAGCTCCGTCAGCCCATACTCGCTCTGGTAAAGGTTCATGCGCTCGACGGCCGAGGCCATGATGACGAAGAGCAGCAGGATTTGCGCTCCCGCCAGCGCGCGGAAGACGCGCTCGTGCGCCGGATGCTCCTTACGCAGGAGCCAGTGCGCGCCGAGCAGCAGCGGCAGGACCAGCGCCGCGACCGTCACTAGCTCGAAGAAACCGCGCCGCGCATACTCCGCATAGGTCAGATTGGACGAGAGCTGAACAGTGCCCGCGCCGCCGAAGAAGTAACGGAGCTGGACCAGCACGAACACCAGGAAGAGGGCGTTGAGCGAGCTGAGCAGGACGCTCGTCTCGACTATCCCGAGCGAAAACGGCGCGGCGGCTGCCTTCGCTTCATCACCGGCGAGAGCCTTCGCAGGAGGCTCTTCCTCGGCCAGGGGCAACCGCAGCCTGAGTCTCGGCAGACTCGCGCGCCCGCCGGACGTGTACGTCACCTCCCTGCCCATCAACATCCCGCGCAGGAATCCCCCCGCGAGCCAGGCGACAAACCCCGCCAGCACAAGATGGCCCGCGAGTCTCTCGACATCCAGGTTGAAGGTCCTGGCCACTACCTGCTCAAAGACCGCGTCGGCATGTGTCAGCAGCGCCCCGAAGAGGAAGAGCAGAGGCAGCGCGATGAAGAGACCGACGAGCACGCTCCTGACGTGACGCTGCCATCCGGCGGGCGCGACCTCTTTCCAGCGCACGTCGCGCGTCAGCAAAGGAAAGCCTCCGAGCAGGGCGCTGCCCACCGCCAGCGACATTCCATTCAGGTAGTCGCCGATGCTCGCCAGCCTGATGCGCCCGGCCCTCGTGCGCCAGCCCGCGAGCGCCAGCGTCAGGAGCAGCGCGAGTATGTCAATGGCTTGCAGCATCGTCGAATCGCGCCAGGCAAAAGCCGCCGAGAAGAAGATCAGCGGAAAAATCAGCCAGCGCCCTTCCCCTCTCAGAACTGCGGGCCGCCAGCGGGCCAGCAGGACCAGAGACGACGCGACGGCTGCCCCCAGCCAGATAAAAACGTTGAGCCCCCAGGGCGTGACACGCAATAGCGCGTCGCCCAGCACACCCACCAGCAGCGCCGCCTTCAAGACATCCAATCCAGGCTTTGTTCTCCCGTTCATCTCTCTGCTCTCCCACCCATGGCCTTCCAGTTAAGATTCAAGCCGGAGCGTCGTCTTCCCGTGAAAGAAGCTGTTCTCGTGGCCGATGATGAAGCGCGTCTCCATTCCGCCCTCGCGGATTAAGAGCGCGGGCGCTTTTGTATCCGCGGGCAGGTCGAACACCAGCTCGGTAGTGTAAGACTCTCCCGGGCGCAAAGCCGTGTTGAGCGCGGCGCCGATGCCCTGCGAGCGTTCCAGTGCACGCTGGCCCTCGGCCGAAGCGTTGTAAGTATTGCCGTGTTCGTCCCTGATGTTGACGATGCGGCTGTTCGGCGTCAGCGGTGAATCGTCGCGCCCGTTGCTGATGGTCGTCTGGTCGAACCTGGTCCTGACGGTCACGACGTAGAAGAGCCCGCCTGCGCTCGCCTCATCGGGCCCGCTGCCGAGCGTCTTCGCCTTCCTGACATTCGCCACCGAGTAGGCCAGGTGACAATCTATCTCGCAAAAATATTTCTCCTCGCCCGGGGCAAGCGCCTGCTCGCGGCTGACGAAGGAGAACGCGAGCAGCAGCGCCAGGTAGAGCCCCAGCCAGACCGAAACTCCCAGCCCGATCCTTCTCGCACGCACGCCCTGGCGCGTACTGAGCGCGTGCAGAAAGATCAGCACGGCCAGCCCCATCACGAAAGCCGTCCCCAAGAACGCCAGCACGGCGATCGCCGCTTCCAGATTAACGTTTGTGTTCATAGCTCATTCCTTTCCGTCTCTGTGTGGCCCGAAGGCTCGCGTCAAGCGCCCGCGAAAACCGGCCGGAGCGAGTAATCGCCCGCTTCCGAAAACTCATCGCACAATTAAGCAAAGGGCTTTATATAGTAAAGCAAGCGGGCAAAAAAAAGCGCGCCGCCTTATGAACGGTCACGCATAGTCTGAATCAGGGCCTCCATGTGATTGAGATACTGTTCGAGGGCGCGCCGCCCCTCGGTCGTCAGCCGGTACTCGGTCTTCGGCGTCCGCCCGTCGAAAAACTTGGAGCAAGCGATGTAGCCCGCGTCTTCCAGCTTGCGCGCATGGACGCTCAGGTTGCCGTCGGTCGTCTTCAACAGATTCTTGAGATCGTTGAAGCTGAGCGAGTCGTTGACGGCCAGGGCGCTGATGATTCCCAGCCGCGAGCGCTCGTGAATCAGGCGCTCGAACTTCTGATGGTGCGGCGCGCCGTCCCCGGCCGCGCGGCCCTCTTCGCTCACCTTGCGCAGCTTGTTCTCGGCCCCCGTGCGGCCCTTGCGCCCGGCCTCCTGTTTCAGCGCGTTCTGTTTAGCCACCGTACCTCCTGGCGATCAGGACTCCGAAAATAATGTGCAGCCCGCCGAACCCTGCTGCCAGCAGATAGTCGCCCCAGGCGGGCGGCGCGAAGAGCGCGAGCGCGCCCAGCAGCATGAAGCAGAGTCCCATCACGGGAACGACCCTGACGGAAAAGGCTCCGCCCGTGACGACGCCCGTGCCGTAGAGCAGCAGCCACGTGCCGGGGACTGCGCCAGCCGCCCCCGCGCGGAAAAGCACGACCGTCAGCAACACTCCGACCAGCAGCGGCGGAGAATAGCTGAGCGCAAACTTGCGTCCCGGCCCCGTCAGGACGGGCGTCGCGGCGGCGCGCGCCTTGCGCTCCATCGCAAAGCCGCCGATGGCCAGCGCGACCAGCGCTTCGACCACCCAGACCGCCAGCCAGAGCCTGACCGTCGGTTGCTGCGAGGCGACAAAGGCAGCGCAGAGCGCCGTCACTCCCATCAGGACGCCGCCCCACCCCGGCACGGCCGTAAAGGCCGAGGCCCGCTCCATCGTCTCGCGGATGAAGCGCAGATTGTCCATCGCGCGCGCGTGCAGCGCCGGGGGCTCTTCGCCGACCCGCTCTCGCTGAAGCTCTTGGAGTGAAGCCATGTGCTGATAATACACCCTGCCGCTAATCTGTCAAGTCCTTTGTGCTATAAAGCCAAGGGCGGGAGCAGGTGAAAGCAGCGGCGGCTCACACCGGGCGGCTCACATTAAATTGCGGGCGGGGCGGCTGGAGCAGGCGCAGGGAGAGCGCTTTACGGGGCAGAGATGCTCCCGTCGTCGCCGACCCTGACGGCAGTCGGGCCGAAATCCTCTTTCGAGAGCTGCCTGACGACACCGACGACCGTTCGATTTTTGTCAGGGCGCGGGCCGTTCTGCCCTTCCTGAATCAAGGGATGAATGCGCCCGCCGAGGAACGCGCCGTCGGGCGCGAGGTCTGTTTCCAGCACTAGCGACCAGCTGGTTGGTCCGATGAAGGGGAACCTGTAGAAGGCAAAGTTGCCGAGCGAGTAAGCGATCAGCCGGTTGCGGTAAATCTCCATTCCGCGCACGACGTGCGGGCCGCTGCCGAGCACAAGGTCTGCGCCCGCGTCCACGACCGCGCGCGTAAACTCGCGCAGGTTGCCGCGCGCTTCGCCCAGAAAAGTCTCCGAGCCGAAGGGAACGTGCTGCGCGCCAGCGCCTTCCGCGCCGCCGTGGAATGAGACGATGACGATGTCATTCTTGGCCGCGAGCCGCGCGACGACCTTTCTGGCGGTATCGAGGTCGTTCACATTGTAGGAGATGGCGTTGGTCGCAAACGCTATGACGGCCACCTTCCGGCCTTTAACGTCCAGATAGGCGAAGTCGTTGAAATCCGCGCCCGCGTGGGCGATGCCGAGAGAGTCCAGAATCCTGCGCGTGCTGGTGCGTCCTTCGAGGCCGAAGTCGGAGGCGTGATTGTTCGCCAGGCTCATCACGTCGAACCCGGCGTCCTTGAGATGTTTGCCGTAGCGCGGCGGCACGCGAAAGGCGAAGCAGCTTCTGGAGGTCGGGCGGCACTTGGTCGAGACTCCTCCTTCGAGCATCGGCCCTTCGAGGTTGGCGAAAGCGATGTCTGCCGAAGAGAGGAGCGGGGTCACGCCCGCGAGCATCTCAGCGCCGTCGTTGACGGGCAGCCCGCGGTCGGGCGGATTAGTCGAGCCGAGCATGATGTCGCCGCCCGCGGCCACACGGATGCTCTCACCCGCGGCGGGCGTCGGCGCGACGGCGACGCGGGGGGCGGCCGTCGAGGAGAGTTCCTTCGAGGCGACCTCCGCCCGTATGCAGGCCGCGCCCGACATCAGGGCAAGGCCAAGCAGCAGGAAAAGGAGCGGGGTCAAAGATTTTACGGGGAACATAATAGAGGGTGTTTTCCTTACTTTAAGAGGATGCGGGCGCGGCGTTGGTCGCCGTGCTCGCGCCGGAAACAAATGCGGCGTCTTCGGTCAGGGCTTGGTCCACGAGGCGGCGCTGCTCCATCTCGTGAATAGTGTAAGAGCCGGTCGCGGGACTGGCCGAAGCCGCGCGCCCGACGTAGAAGGGGCGCTCGCAGCCGGGCAGCATGTTCATCAAACGCGGCTCGACGAAATTCCAGCCGCCCATATTTTTCGGCTCTTCCTGCGCCCAGACCAGTTGCGCCGCGTTCGGGTAGCTCTTGAAAAGCTCGCGCAGCCGCCGTTCCGGGAACGGGTAAAACTGTTCGAGCCGGAGGATGGCGACGCGCTCGTCGCCGGACTTCTGGCGCGCGAGGGCCAGATCATAGAAGACCTTGCCGCTACAGAGCACGATGCGCTTGACGGCCTCGCGGTTGACGATTTCGGCATCGTCCATCACAGGTTGAAAGCCGCCGCCCGTCAACTGGTCGCGGGGCGAAGAGGCGGCGGGCAGGCGCAACAGGCTCTTCGGCGTCATCACGACGAGCGGCCGCAGCGTCTGCTGTCTGGCCTGCCTGCGCAGGAGATGAAAATACTGCGCGGGCGTCGAAGGATAACAGACTTGCAGGTTGTTCTCGGCGCAGAGTTGCAGATACCTCTCCAGCCGCGCGTTGGAATGCTCCGGTCCCTGCCCCTCGTAGCCGTGCGGCAGGAGCATGGCGAGCCGCGAGCGCTGCTGCCACTTGTCTTCGGAAGCGGCGATGTACTGGTCTATGATGACCTGCGCGCCGTTGCCGAAGTCGCCGAACTGCGCTTCCCACAGGACCAGCGCATCCCTGGCGACGACCGAATAGCCATACTCGAATCCGAGCACGCCCTCTTCCGAAAGCGAGCTGTTGTAAACGTCGAACTCGGCGTGCGGGTCGCGCTCGCTGCGCAGTTCCGAGAGCGGCGTCCAGGCTTTGCCCGTCTGCGTGTCATACATCACGGCGTGACGCTGGCTGAAGGTCCCGCGCCCGGAATCCTGGCCGCTCAGGCGCACGCGCGTGCCTTCGAGGACGAGCGAGCCGAACGCCATCGCTTCGGCAAAGGCCCAGTCCATCGGCGCTTGTCCCTCGCCCATCCGGGCGCGGCGGGCCAGCTGCCCGACCATCTTCGGATTGATGTTGAAGCCCTCGGGCACGATTGAGATGTGCTGTGCGAGACGATGAATGGTCTCGGCGTCAACGCCCGTTTCGACGACGGTTGAGCCGTCCTCTTCCTCGACCGGCGGCGGCAGCTCCGTGACGGGCGGCTTGGCGGCGACGACCGCCTTGGCACGCGCGAGCGCCTCTTCATAGTGCTGCACGCGCTCGTCCACCATCTGCTGAACCCCGGCCTCGTCTATCACACCTTCACGAATCAGCTTCGCGGAATACTTGGCGCGCACGCCCGGATGCGCCTTGACGCGCGCGTACATCAGCGGCTGCGTGTAGCTCGGCTCGTCGCCCTCGTTGTGACCGAGGCGGCGGAAACCCACCACGTCGAGGACCACGTCCTTATAGAACTCCTGGCGGAAGTCGAGCGAGATTTGCAGCACGCGGTAGGCCGCTTCCGGGTCGTCGCCGTTGATGTGAAAGATGGGGAGCTGCGTCATCCGCGCCACGTCGGTCGAGTAGATGGTCGAGCGTCCCTGTTCGGGCGAAGTGGTAAAGCCT
>DASVWH010000145.1:0-5719 GCA_036389715.1 Pyrinomonadaceae bacterium
CCCCGTCGTAAAGGACAAGACCTTCTTCTTCGCCTCGGCCGACTACACGCGGCAGAATCGAACGACGTTCCTCTCAAGCGCGCTGCCGGCCTTCCTGTTGCCGGCCGACGGCCGCTTAGACTACACGGGCCACTATCGCCAGACGCTCTTCAACGGGCGGCTGGACCATAAGCTGACCTCGAACCAGAGCCTGATGTTTCGGATGAACTTCGACCGATTTTACGACGACAACCCGCAGGACGCCGTCGGCGGCACGAACGCGCCCAGCGTCGCGCGCAGGTACTCGCGACAGTCCGTCACGGCCCAGGTCAATCACACTGCGGTCATCAGCCCGAGGCTGCTCAACGAGGCGCGATTCGCCTACCTGCACGGCGATCCGGTCACGCGCTGGGAAGCCCGGACCCTCTCGACCACCTACACGCGCGCCGGGTCCGTGCCCTTCACCATCGGGCAGTCACGATTATCCGACCTCTGGGGGCATCAGGTGCAGTTCTCGGACACGCTCTCCTGGTCGCTCGGGCATCACTACCTGCGCTTAGGCGGAAGTGTGATTCGTCACACCTCCGGCGGCACGGGCAGCGAGCCTGGCACTGCCGTACTCGGCACGTTCACCTTCAGGAACACGACGACAGCGCCCTTCGATCAATTGACCCTGGCCGACGTGCAGAGCTACACGCAGCCGATTGATTTTGGCATCAGCAGCTACAAACTGCCGCAGTGGCTCCTGACCGGGTTCGTGCAGGACGATTGGAAAGTACGTCCCGATTTCACTTTGAATCTGGGGCTTCGCTACGACCGGCAGACCCTGACCGATGCGACGAAGAACTTCGCGCCGCGCGTCGGCTTCGGCTGGAATCCGGGTGGCGACGCGCGCACCTCGATTCGCGGCGGCTACGGCATGTATTACACGCAGATTCGCTCCAACGCGGTCGCCAGCTACCTGGTCAACGGGCTCGACGGGCTGACGACCTACACGGCGACTCCCGGACAACTCGGCTTCCCGACCTGCCTCGTCGGCTCATGCCTGCCGCTCAGCTTTGACCCGCGGACGCTGCCCGCTTCGCAACTGCCCGCGCGCGACATCACCCTCAGGGCGGGCCAGCGCGCCTTCTACCAGTCTCAGTTTGCGCAGTACGGGCTGAACTTCGACCTGCTGCCGAATTACCCGGACAAGCTGGTGAACCCACGCAGCCAGGTAATCTCCCTCGGCGCGGAGCGCGAGGTGCTCAAGGGGCTGTTCGTCGGGGCAGACTACGTGCATCAACACTTGAGCGGCATTGACCGCACGGTTGACTTGAACGCCCCGTCGCCCTTTGATCGCACCGCGCCCGGACAGGTGAGAAGCGTGGCCGCGGCCAATCTCACCCGCCCGATTCGCCCGGTCAACGGCGGCGTCCGCCAGGTCAACGTCTTGATGAATCTCGGCATCGCCGATTACGACGGGTTGCAGACGCAGCTGACCTATCGCGGCAGCTCGCGCATCTATGCCGCCGTCAGCTACACGCTCTCCAAGACGACCAACACGAGCGAGCCGGACGGGAACGGTATCGGACCGAACGAGAGCAACATCGCGCGGCTGGGCGAGACGGAACGCGGGCCGAGCGTGCTGGACCAGCGTCATCGCGCCGTCTTCATGTTCAGCTACAGGTTTCCATTCAACATCACGGCCGGGACCTTGACACAGCTGGCCTCCGCCCGCCCCTTCAATGCGACGACGGGCATAGACAACAATGGCGACGGCGTGAACAACGACCGCCCCGTCATTGACGGCAGCGTCATCAGCAAATCGGCGTTTCGCGGCACGCCGACTTCCGACGTGGGACTCTTCATCGAAGGTCGTATCAAAACGTCGGAACACACGAGCATCCTGCTCAGGTTGGAGGGCTTTAATCTCCTCAATCATGGGAACTATCTCGGCCGCGGGCAGACAATCTACGGCGACGCGGCGACCCCGAACCCGACGTTCGGTCAAGTGGTAGCAGTCGGCGCGGCCGCGAATGCGCTCCCGGCGTTCGCCAACATAGACCCGCCGCGAATGTTCCAGTTGCAGGCGCGCTTTATCTTCTAAGAGTCGCGGCAAACTCTTGTCTCATTGACGATGAAACGAATCCTCCTTCTTGCGGTGCTCTCGGCTGTGCTCGTCCCGGCGATTAGCTGCGGGCGCTTCTCCAATCCAGCTAACGAGGCGAAGGCCGAGCGATTGGTGGTCATCTCGCAGATTTACAACGAGATTATCTGGGCCCTCGGAGCCGAGGAGCATGTCGTCGGAGTTGATTATTCGAGCACGTATCCGCCGGACGTAAAGAAAGTCCAAACGGTGGGCTATCACCGCGCGCTCAGCGCCGAAGGCATCCTTTCGCTGCACCCGACGGCAATCATCCATGACAACAACATCGGCCCGCCGCAGGTCGTCGAGCAGCTTCAGAGCATGAACATTCCGCTGAAGACCTTCGCCGCGAAGAACGATTCGGTCGAAGGGACAAAAGCCCTCATCCGCGAGATGGGCGCATACTTTCACAAGGAAGACCGGGCTGAAGAGCTGTGTCGCACGCTCGACGCCCGGACGGCTGCCGCACTCGAACGCGTCAGGCAGTTCACAGATCATCCGAGGGTCGCGGTCATTCACTTCGGGCGCGCATCCAATGTTTATCTGGTCGTCGGACGTGGCGCAGGCGGGGACGGCGGCGCGGCCGGACGGATGATAGAATGGGCGGGCGGAGAGATGGCGGTTGACGCCGCGGGAATGCAGCGGATGGCCTCGCCGGAGCTCATCGCCCGGGCGAATCCTGACGTGATCCTCGTCACCGATTTCGGCTACGACCGCCTCGAAGGGTCTCTGGACCAGATCAAGGCATTGCCGGGCGTTGCCACCTCTAACGCGGCCAAAAACAATCGCATCTACCGCATCGAAGAGAATGTGCTGATGTACTTCGGTCCGCGCTCCGGCGAGAATATAGAGAAAGTGGCCGCCATCATTCATCAAAAGTGACAAAACCGCGTCTGACCCAGCGAGCGCTTCTCTTCGCCCTGACCTTCGGCATGCTGCTCGTACTGGCTGCGTCTATTCGTTACGGGGCCATTGATTTTTCGATTCCGAACATCGGCCGCGCGCTAGCCTCTCTTCTTCCCGGACAGCCTGAGCCCACTCTGGACCAGCGCATTTTCCTTGAGCTGCGCTTGCCGCGCGCTCTTCTCTGCCTGCTGGTCGGGGCCAGTCTCGGCGTCGGCGGCGCGCTGATGCAGGCGCTTTTTCGCAATCCAATCGTCGAGCCCGGACTGGTCGGGACTTCCAGCGGCGCGGCCTTCGGCTCGGCCCTCTTCTTCGTCCTCGGAGGCATCCTCCACCTCGGCGCGAATCTTTGGAGTCTGCCCCTCGCCGCCTGTCTCGGCGGCATCATTTCCACGTACCTCGTCTTCCTCCTCGCTCGCTCGCGGGAGGACGGACGCGCCTCGGTCGTGATGCTGCTGCTCACGGGGCTGGCCGTCAACGCCCTCTTCATGAGCGCCATCGGATTTCTGTCTTACATCGCGCGCGACCCGCAGGCCCGCTCGATTACCTTCTGGAGCCTGGGCACGCTTTCCGGTGCGAGCTGGCCCGCTGTCCAGATCGTCGCCATCTCGACCATCGGAGGCACACTCTTTGCGCTCCGCTATGCCAAGCAGCTTAACGCCTTGATGATCGGCGAAGAAGAGGCGACATACCTCGGAGTGAACGTCAACCGGCTGAAGTGGATTATTCTCTCCATCAACGTCGTGATTGTCGCCGTCGCAACGGCCTTCACGGGCGTCATCAGCTTCGTCGGGCTGGTCGTTCCGCACATTCTGCGAATGATGCACGGGGCCGACAACCGTTTTCTGATCGTCGGCAGCGCGTTGACGGGCGCTCTGCTCCTGAGCCTGGCGGACCTTATCGCCCGGCTGGCGCTGCGGCCCGCCGAGCTGCCAATCGGCATCGTCACTTCAGCGGTCGGCGTGCCTGTCTTCCTGTTACTGCTGCGGCGACGCCGCTACGTGTTCTGACGGTCTTTGTCGTCGCGCGCAGGTTTTCCCCTGCATCACTGCCCAACTCATTATGCTCGAAGCCAGCAACATCACTTTTCGAGTCGGCGATAGGGCGCTCCTCTCCGGGGTGTCAGTCTCGTTTGCGCCCGGCAGGCTTAACCTAATCATTGGTCCGAACGGCGCGGGCAAGTCAACACTCATTAAGGTCCTGGCGCGGCTGCTGCGCCCGCAAACGGGCAAGGTCGAATACGAAGGCGCAGACATACATCAACAGGGCGAAGCCGAGCTGGCGAAGCATCGCGCCGTGCTCTCACAGGCCGTCGAAGTTGCGTTTCCGCTAACCGTTCGCGAGGTCGTGATGATGGGCCGCTACCCGCACTTCGGGGGTCGTCCGGGCCTCATAGACGAGAAGATTACAGATGAACTGATGGAATTCTTCGAGGTAACGGAATTCAGCGAGCGCAACTATCAGACTCTCAGCGGAGGCGAGCGCCAGCGCGTCAACTTCGCGCGCGTCCTGGCGCAATTATGGCGCGCAGGCTCCGGCTCGCCCACGATTCCCGGCGCTCCGGCGGCGCTCTCATCCTGCCGCTACCTGTTTCTGGACGAGCCGCTGACCTTTCTGGACATTCATCATCAAATCGCATTCATGAAAAAGGTGCGCGGCTTCGCCGAAGCTCCTGACGTTGTTGCGGTCGGGGTGGTTCACGATCTGAATCTCGCCGCCCGCTTTGCCGACCAGATCGTCCTGCTCAATCATGGACAGGTCGTCGCGACCGGCACTCCCGCCGAGGTGCTGACGACCGAGCGCATACGGGAAGTGTTCGGCGTGGAGCCAACCTTCGTCCCGGTCAAGCAATCGGGCGTCCATCTCATCTTCGACTGAAAGATTTCAAGGCGCTTGATACCTGGCGCGTGCAATCTCTGAAGCGAGGTACAGTCCGAGGCCGAGTCCCTGCTGGTCCGGCCTGATGGAAGCCCGCGAACAAGGCTGAAACAGACGTTCGGCGGTATCGCGCGGGGTGGGCTCGCCTAGATTAGAGACGGAGAGTTCAAAGCCTGCATCACCACTGCACGCGCTCACAACGCCGAAGCTATCCAGGTTAACGATGAGAGATATGCTAACTCTCGCTCCGGTTCAATGCGTCTTTATATTTCTTTCGTGGCAATAGCCTGAACCACCGAGCCGATGCCTGTATGATACACACCTTCTACTACATCACGCTCAAGTTCGATTAGGTGCTTGAACTTTAGGCCAGCCAGCTCAAGTCTTAAGGACTCCTTAGTCTGCATCACATCTACTGAATTTCCGCCGCCGGTATTATGCTTCAACTGATCCGGGGTATAAGCCTCAAGCAGAAAAACCCCGTTCCGTTTCAGCCCCGCTATCACCTTCTTATACAGCTCTTTTCTTAATGAAGAGGGTAAGGGACAAAAAATAGAGACGATGCCGTCCCACTTATTCTCGCCTAAATCATAATCCGCCAAATCAGCATGAATAAACTCAACGACAACCTGATTCTCCTCGGCCAGTTTTCTGGCCTTATCCAAACCAACTAGAGATGCATCTACAGCGGTGACAGCATAACCCTGCTTCGCAAGGAAAACAGCATTACGCCCTTCTCCCTCAGCCAGACTAAGAACTTTACCATTTGGAATACATCCGACTTGCGCTACCAAAAATTCGTTCGGAACAGTGCCATATGCGTACTCCTCT
>DASVWH010000146.1:0-2134 GCA_036389715.1 Pyrinomonadaceae bacterium
GAGAAAGCGCCAGAACATCAGAGAATAGGCGGAAAGCAGGCGCTTGGAATAGCCGAAGGGGTCACGCTTGAATTCGGGCCAGGTCAGTTGAGAATCGCGCGAGACGGTGCGCAGTTCATCGATCAGGCGGCGCGTGAGGCCGGTATCGTTGATGATCGTCGGGTGATAGCCGTTATCCACCATGACGGCAGCACCGGCCACAGCCACACGCTGCCCATCGCTCGCCGGAAGCGGCGTCGCGAGCGTCTCTTCGGGCTCATTGAAATAGGATTGCGCGGCTGCGGCTGTGACGGATTCCGTCAGGGGAGTGCCGTCAACGGGGCAGAAGCTGAACTTATCCGCAAACTCTTCCTGGCAGGTGGAACACTGTTTCATAAAGACCTCCTCACGACCATCCGATAGGGAATCAAGCTGTTGACGATAGGCGGCGGCGATGCGTGAATCCAGCGACGCGGGCGTCTCAGGCACACTCCAGCGGCGGAGCAGTGCCTTGAGTTTCAGGTCCTCCCCGGCATCGCCTGCTGCGCTCTCGGCGCCGCCGTGGGCATCGCTGCTGTGGTAAATCGAGGGTGGTTGAGTCTCTTTTTTATCGGTCATTTCAAAGCCTCTTCCACGGCTGTTACGTCCCGGGTACTCTTAAAATAGGGCGCAAGCACTCTTTTCAAACTCCGGCGCGCACGGTGCAGGCGCGCTTTGATCGTCCCGACATCCGCGCCGACGATCTCCGCAATCTCGGCCAGGGCCAGTTCCTCATACTCGAAGAGGACCAGCGCTTCGCGTTGCAGCGGCGGCAGAGCCTCAATCGCCCTCCGCACCTGGAAGGACAACTCTTCGTCGAGCAGTTGGCGGAGCGGTCCCTTCGCTTCGGGAATGCTCGGCTCTTGCTCCAGGTCTTCGACCGTGACCTCCCTGCCCTGCCCGCGAAAGTGTTTCATCGCGAGGTTCCTGACCGCGGCAAAGAGGTAGGTTCTCAACTGCGCACGCGCGGGGTCGAAGCCCCCGGGACGCCTGATTAAACTCAGGAAGCAATCGTGCGTCACGTCTTCGGCCAGCGGCACGGAGCCGAGCATCCTGTAAGCAAAGCGGAAGACGGCGTCGCGGTGACGCTCATAGAGCACTAGAAAAGCAGCCTCGTCGCCGCGACTCGCTCTGGTCAGCAGTCTTTCGTCTGTCATTCTTTCGGGCAACCTGTTGACCCGGAGTCCGCCGGAATCGCTTCCCTGGTATGGTTTCCGTCGAACCCTCAAAAGATACGCCTCGCCCCTCTTTTTTTTCGGGACAAGAGCTTTGTGTGCTGCGCGCCCGTGACCGGGCAGTGGCCTGATGCCCTTCTGATGGTTAAATTGAGCGGTGAGTTTGCTGCCGGGAAAGTAAAAGCGACGGGAAAAGGGAGCGGCGCAGCGAGCAGCCGGAAACGAACAGGCGCGAACACGGCCCGGCGGCCCTGGCGAAGGGCTAAATTTCGGAAGCTCGTTCAAAGCCCTGAGACCTTGGAGGCTTTGAACGAGCTTCCGCCCTTCTCCTTCGACGCCTGGCCCAGCCCCTCGCGCGCGTCGCCTTAGTCTACTTGTTAATCGCGGCCAGGAGCTTTTCCGCTCTCTTCTGATCCAGCGGCTGAAGCGCCCTGTATTCCTCCCTCGCGCCGTTCTTATTGCCCATCGCGAGATAGGTCAGGCCGAGGTTGTAATGGGCCAGCACGTAGTCGGATTTGAGCCGCACGGCCTGGCGCAGGGAGGCCAGCGCCTCGTTGTACTGCTTCAGGTTGAGGTAAGAGTAACCGATCTCGTTATGGGCTTCGGCGTAGTCGGGCTTGATGCGCAGCGCCTCTCTGAGGGCGGCGATGGCCTCGCCGTACTGCTGCATGTCGTTGTAGGACCAGCCGATGTTGAAATTGGCGGTCGCGTTATTGGGCTTGAGCCGCAGCCCCTGCCTGTAAGCCTGGATGGCCTGCGGATACTGGCTCGTCCCGTAATAGTAGACATCGCCGAGGCCGAAGTGGGCCTGCGCGTAGTCGGGCTTGATGCGCAGCGCCTCTTTGTAGTTTTCAATCGCGTCCGGGTAGCGTTCCAACCGGCGATAGGCGAAGCCCAGCTCGGCGTAGGCTTCCGCGTAATCGGACTTCAGCTCGATGGCG
>DASVWH010000147.1:0-26676 GCA_036389715.1 Pyrinomonadaceae bacterium
CGCCCGAGCGTTTGACTTCATCCTTGCTGATGAGCTTGAAGACGGCGGTCTGGCCGGGCTTGAGGAAGATGTTCGCGTCATAATCGAGGCTCTTCTTGGCTCCCTGGGCCGTCACGCTGATGAACCAGGAGAGCAGGCTCACGCGGTAATAATCGCCGTCACGCATTGAACCCTTCGAGACGTTTATCTCTGTTTCCCGATCAAGCCCGAAGATGTAGTTGGCGGCGGCGAGACTCGCGTTAACCATCCTCACGTCGCCGCGGCCCGTGTTGCGCTCCAGGTTCAGCTGGGCCAGCTCGCCCATGAAGGAGGTCGCAGACTGCCGCTTCCTGATGCTCGCCAGGCCGTCGCTCTCTAACTTCTGGAGCTTGGCGACAAACTGGTTGGCGTCCATGCTGATATAGCTGGCGCTGCGGCTGAGTTCGGCCTTTTCGGGGATGAGCACGTTCCGGTCGTTGGTCGTGAAATAGGTGATTTCGATCTGAGACTGAAGGCTCTTATCAACCGCCTGGTTGGCGTGGACGCCGAAGGTCTCGATGTTCGGACATGATTGCGCGTTGGCTTCACGAACAGTGATCGAGGAGAGGGCGATTAGTGCCAGGGCGGCAACGAAGAATCTCTTGTTCGTCATATTATCTCCTTAAACTTACGACAACCTGATGGCTCGGTCGCAGAGGCCCGATGAAGTCGGTTTTGCGACCCCGGTTCGGCGGGGTTGTCCTGATTGGGTAGTGGGTACGCCCTCCTTTAAGAGCGCAGATGAGACGGAGGGAGTTTGACGCTCGGGCGTGCCTGTTCCCCTAGAGCGCAGGGCTCGGAAGCCACGGCCTCTAGCCTGGAACTCTCCGGCGTGGATTTCAGCTCACGTAATTTGGTCGTCTGGTTTAGCGTTAAAGGAAGGGATGATGAAGGGAACGGAATCCACCGGAAGGGCCAGTGCAATGATTCCAACCGCGACTCCAGGTTTCGGAGGTGTGCTGGCAGTATCTATCCACCTCCATCCGTCGAGTGAAATCCTCGAAAGATGCAGCCATGCGATAGACCTGCCGGAGTCCCGGCTATCTTCGGATCGCCTTCGGCAACCAGACAATCTCTCTAGCGGCGTGCTTTTAAACTGCTCGCACGCAGCGCAGAGACTCACGGCTTTGCGTCCCTGCCTCGCGGCAGGTTTGCCCTTATCGTGTGCAACCGTCATTTTGTAAAGAGCAGCATCACCGGCCTGCCTGACAGGCATCAGCGACATTCACATTGAACAATATTTAGCACGGTTTGTCAATAATTTAACACGGCCATGCGGGCCGATTTTCTCCGGGAGCCGTAAAGCCAATCAGGTGAGGCGCTTAAGGGACGGCCGGGCGTTGATGGACTCCGCCTCCGGTCTTGCTCCACGCTTAGTGCAGCCCGTTTGCGGGGTCCGCCCGGCCGGGTCGTCAAAGTCCGGGCCGGACCTGTTCACTCCGGCAGTCCTCATCGCACGCCGAAAATAGGGCGTGCGGGTTGACAACCCTGCGCGCCACGAAAATACTGTCGTGCGAAGTGGCCGAGGTTGGAAAGAAAGGTAAATGTATGCGATGACTATGCCGGTTAACATGCACGCGGCGCGGATGGCTCTCAACCATGATGCGGAACTCAGGGAATGGGCCGAGCAGTGGCTGAAGAGTAAGGAGAGGGCCGTTCAATCTTCTCTGACGGACGAAGAGTTTGAGAAACACTGGCTCTACGTTCGCCCCGAAAGAATGCACGAGGGGGCCATCGAAGCCGTGACCGCATACAGGCAGCGCAGCCAGGAGCATTAGAGCGCCGCCAGCCATCACTGGGCTCTCCAGACCAGGCCGGGCCGTCGCCCTCATTCAAGCGCACGCCGTCAATGGCTCGCGTCAAAGCAGTGGCTCGCGCGCTGCGCCGCACGGTCAAACATCCGGGCGCGAGTGGCTAGACAGAAGGGGAGCGCGCATCCTATGCTGGCGATGGATAGCTTGGGTTGCGGGGAGCGCATGGAGCAAAGTGACCGTGATTTGGTGCTGGCGTGCCGGCGTGGGGACGAGGCTGCATGGGAGGCGCTCGTGCAGCGTTACCAGCGACTCATCTATACGATTCCGCGCCGCGCCGGGCTCAACGAAGATTTCGCCGCCGAAGTCTTTCAGGAGGTCTTCGCCACACTCTTTGAAAAGCTCGATGAGATTGAGAATCCCGAGAAACTGAAGGCCTGGATGGTGACGACGGCGCGGCGTAAGTCCTGGCGCTTGCTGAGCCGGGAGAAGAGGGCCGAAGGGGTTAAGAGTTCGGACGAAGAGGGAGAGATGGAGACGGGCATGCTGCCGGACAACGTCCCGCTGCCCGATGAGCAGCTCATCCGGCTCGAAGAACAGCACCTGGTGCGGGCGGCGCTGGCGGGTCTCGACGAGCGTTGTCGTAAATTGCTGACGCTGCTTTTCTATCGCCCGGAGCCGCCGCCCTATTCCGAAATCGCCGCGCAAATCGGGGCGACCGCAGGCAGCATAGGCCCGACGCGCGCCCGCTGTTTACAAAAATTGCTGCGGCTGCTCGAAAAGTGATTCGGATGTATTTTCCGTGCTTCGGGCGCGCACTGTGAGATGGAGTAAGAGATTGCCGCCCAATCTCGACCGAGAGCAGACACGAGCCTATGCTTAATCATCTCCCATTTGCGAAAATCGCAGACCTGGCCGAAGGGCATCTTTCACCTGACGAGCGCGCCGCCTCCGAGTCTCATCTTGCCGCCTGCGGGCGCTGCGCCGCGAAGCTCTCAAGGCTGGAGAGCGTCATCGGCCTAATCCGAACGGATGATGCGGAAGACGCTCCGGCCGGACTCGTCTCAAGCGCCGTCAATCTTTTCCGCGCCCGCTCGGCCTCTCAAAGACCTTCTCTCTCTCGCCGCCTGATGGCGACGCTGAGCTTCGACAGCCTTCAAATGTCGCCCGCGTACGGCGTCCGCTCCGGGCAGCAAGCGGGCGCGCGCCAGTTAATCTATAATGCCGGGGAATGCGATCTGGACTTGCGCGTCGCCCGGAGCGGCGAGGCTTGGGCGGTTTCCGGCCAGGTGCTCGGCCGGGAGTGCGCAGGCGGGCGCGTCGAATTAGAAGGCGAAAGCCGCGAAGCCCGGACCGACCTCAACGCTCAATGTGAATTTACGATCCCGGCCGTCCCGTCCGGCAGTTACCGTCTGCGCCTGTGCCTGAGAGACCTGGAGGTGGAAATCCCACAACTTGAGCTAAGGGCATAAAGGATGGAGCGTGGGGAACTGGCGGCGCGTCTGGTGACAGCGGACAATGCCGAGCGGCAGGCATTGTTGCGCCGGAATTCTGCGCTCGCGGACATCGAGCTGGCCTACGCTCTCAAGGACATCTGCCTGGACGATTGGAGCGCCGCCCCCGCACGCGCTAGCGGGGCTGCCGAAGCCCTCAAGACACTCTCTGCCCTCGCCGCCAATCCTGAAATCGAAGCTCTCGCCTTATGGATTGCGGGTTTCGCCGCCGTCGTCGCCGAAGGTCAGCTTGAGCGCGCGCTTAAGCTCCTGGAGGATTCCGAAGCCCTCTTTATCTCTCTCGGCAAGCCGCACACGGCGGCTTCCACACAGGTCATCAAGCTCTACGCGCTGGCGCTTCTCGGTCGTTACGACGAGGCGATTGACTGCGGATTGCGCGCCCGCGACGTGCTCATCGCGCACGCAGACCTCGGCGCGGCGGCCAAGATCGAGCATAACATCGGCAACATTCACCTGCGGCGCGACCGCTACCAGGAGGCGGAGCGGTTTCAACTGATGGCCCGCGAACGCTTCGCCGCGCTCGGCGATCGGAAACAGCTCGCCAAGACCGATAACAACCTCGCTATCATCTATACCTCGCAACACAAATTCCGGCGCGCCGAACAGCTCTACGATCAAGCCCTGGACAGCGCCAGGGCGGGCGGGCTGGTCCTGACCGAGGCAGAGATCGAGGCGAGCATGGGCAACCTGGCGCTTTTTCAGGGGCGCTACGACCGCGCGCTGGATTACCTGGAACGCTCGCGCCGGAAATATGCCGCGCTGGGGATGCCGCACTTGGCCGCGGTCGCCGAGCAGGAGATCGCCGACGCCTATCTGGAGCTTAATCTTGCGCCGGAAGCGGCAGCCATCTACGAACGCGTCGCCAAAACCTTCGCCGGGCTCGGGATGCAGGGCGAAGAGGCGCGGGCACTGGCGCAACACGGGCGCTCGCTGATTCTTCTCGGTCGGATGACGGAGGCTCATGGGTTGCTGGCCAGGGCCGGGCAGCTCTACGCGGCCGAGGGCAACAGCGTCGGCGCGGCCATGGTCACGCTCACCAAAGCGCAGCTCCATCAGGCCGAGGGCGATTACGAGGCCGCGCTGCGAGCGGCTCTCTCGGCGGAAGGGCCGCTGGCCGCTGCCGGGGCCTGGCGCGGACAGCTTCTCTCGCGCTGGCTGCGGGCAGACGCGGCGCGCGCCGCTGGCCAGGAAGAAGAGGCGCGGGCCCTGCTCAAATCAACCATCCTCGACGCCGGGCAGCAGTCTCAGCCGGACATCGCCCGGCGTTGTTACACCTCGCTCGGCCTGCTCGAAATGGCGGCGGGCCGAATGCAGGCCGCGGAGGTCCCGTTCGGCCGCGCCATCACTCTCATCGAAGACCTGCGCGCGCCCCTGCCCGCCGAAGAGTTCCGCACGGCTTTTTTCAAGGACAAGTTGATTCCTTACAACGAGCTTGTGCGCATCTGCCTGATGGACGAAAGTCGCAATCGCGCGGACGAGGCTTTCAGCCTAACGGAGCGCGCCCGCTCGCGCGCGTTGATGGACGCGCTCTATGGGACGCTCAAGCAGCGCGTCGAGCCGCAGGATGCTTTCGAGGGGCAGTTACTGGCGCGCCTCGAAGAGTTGAGAGAGGAGCTGAACTGGTTCTACAGTCGCATCAACCGCACGCCCGGCGGCGATTCCACCCACGGCAAACCGGACCTCCCGGCGCTTCAGGAGTCCGCGCGGCAACGTGAGAGCGAGACGCTTGAGATCATGCGCCAGCTCCAGCAGCGCAACCGGAGTATCTTTATTCAGGCGCAGCCGCTGGACCTGGCAGAGCTTCGGCGAAGCCTCTCGACCGGGACGGCCTTTATCGAATACACCTGTCTCGGCGGCGAGCTGCTCGCCTTCGTCGTGACGGACGAGGGCGTCGAAGTCGTCCGAAACCTCTGCGACGTGGAGGAGACCGACGCGCTGCTCGGACAGTTTCGCTTTCAGCTCGACGCCCTGCGCTACGGCGCGCCGGGCATGCGCAAGCACCTGACGGCCCTGACCTCGCGCCTCCAGCATCATCTCCGGGCGCTCTACGAACATCTCCTGCGCCCTCTTGAGGCGAGCGTAGGCGGGCGGCATTTAATCATCGCGCCGCACGGCAACCTCTACTATCTTCCGTTCCATGCCCTGCATGACGGGACGAGTTACGTCATCGAACGCCGCGAGGTCAGCTATGCGCCGAGCGCGAGCGTCCTGCTGCATTGTCAGGCCAGGCCGCAACGCGCCTTTGAGCGAGCCCTGCTGCTCGGCGTCTCGGACGAGCAGACGCCGCGCGTCCGTGAGGAGATTGAGACGCTCGCGCCGCTCTTCCCGCAACAGGTCACGCTGCTCGACCGGGCGGCGACCGTCGCCGCCTTCAAGGAGCTTTCGCCGGGCGCGGATATTCTGCACCTGGCCTGTCACGGGCAGTTTCGGCCGGACAACCCGCTCTTTTCCTCGCTCAGGCTCGGCGACGGTTGGTTGACCGTGCGCGATACCTACGATCTGGACCTGCGGTGCGGGCTGGCCGCCCTGAGCGCATGTGAGACGGGGGTCAACGAGGTGGCTCCCGGCGATGAGCTGATAGGGCTGGCGCGCGGTTTCTTCTCGTCCGGCGCGCCGACGCTGCTGCTCAGTCTCTGGACGGTTGACGACGAGACGACGGCCCTCCTGATGGCCTCTTTTTACAGGCGCTTGCTCGCGGGCGGGACGTGCGCAGCGGCGTTGCGCGGCGCTCAGCTTGAGCTGCTGGCGGAGCATCCTCATCCATTCTTCTGGTCGCCCTTTATGATCGTCGGCCGCCCGTAGCGCCGCTCTCTTTCCATCCGGCCGAGCGGTGCGCCTGCGTTCTCCCCGGCGAAACAATAGTGTCTCTCCGGCTGCGGTTTTCCCGGGGCTCATGCAGCCCGGCGCGCGCTTCGTGCATCGAAGATTTCCCGACGAAAGCCAGTCAAAATAGGACCACCCCCGGTCCGGTGTATTTTTACGGTAGAAGCCTGCACTGTTACTCTGGCAGGGAATATTGCCAGTCCGGTTAGAGATGCTAAGTCCTTTATTTTCCGGTATTAACTAATCTTGTCGAACCTGGAACGAAACGAACGGTCCTCCGCGCAAGGCCGCCGCAGCCTGTTTCGAGGCATGGCCGTCGGCTCTCTGTGCAGGTGTTTGCGCGTGCTGCTCCTGCTGTTGTGTTCAGGGGCGGGCGCAGCGCCGGCCCTGGCAGCAGGCGGGGAGGATTTTGTTCCGGCAGAGGTGGTCGTCAAGCTCGCCCGGGCGGCCGATCTTCCCGCCGTCGCCGCGCAATACGGGCTCGCCCCACAGCCCCTCGCCCAGTTCGGCAGCCGACCTATTTACAGGCTCAAAATCACCGACGGCGCTTCCGTTGACCAGCGCGTCTCGCAACTGCTGGCCGACCCTCAACTGCGCGTCGTTTATGCTGAACCGAATTACCTCATCCTTCCGCCCGAAGGCGGCGGTATCTCCTGGAGCGGCGGCATTTCCTGGAGCGGGGGCGGCGACACGGGGACTTATACGGCTCAGTGGGGGCCGCAGATGATTCGTCTGGCCGTCGCGCACAGGGTGACGCGCGGCGCGGGCGTTAAGGTTGCGATTCTGGACACCGGATTCGATGTCACGCACCCGGCGCTGGCCGGGCACATGTTGCCGGGCTACGACTTCGTTGACGACGACACAGACCCGGCCGAAGTTGGCGACGTGCAGCACGGGCCTTACGGGCATGGGACGCACGTCGCCGGGCTGTTGGCGCTGGCTGCCCCGGAAGCGAAGATCATCCCCGTCAGAGTGCTCGGGCCGGACGGAGTCGGAAATATCTGGGTGCTGGCCGAAGCCCTGGCATACGCGGTTGACCCGGACAACAATCCTGCCACCCGCGACGGCGCGGACGTTATCAATATGAGCCTCGGGACGCTCCGCCGGACGAGACTTCTCTCCAGTATTTTGAAGAGGGCCTGTAACGACGGCACGCAGCCCGACGATGATCGTGACCCGCTGATTGAGGGCAACAACTACAACGTCGTCGTCGTCGCATCGGCCGGAAATAGGGGCGGAACTACGCCCGAAT
Source organism: Pyrinomonadaceae bacterium (assembly GCA_036389715.1). GTDB lineage: Bacteria > Acidobacteriota > Blastocatellia > Pyrinomonadales > Pyrinomonadaceae > DASVWH01. The sequence continues at coordinate 7,359 of DASVWH010000147.1, forward strand.
ATCCCGCGGCTGAAAACATCGGAGGGCTGCTGGCAGTGGCCGCCAGCACGGAGAGCGACAGCCTGGCCGCTTTCTCGACCCGCGGTTCCTGGATACGCGTGATGGCTCCCGGCGAAAAGATTCTCAGCTCCGTCCCCGGCGGCAATTATGGAACGTGGAGCGGCACTTCGATGGCCTCCCCGCTGGTGGCGGGCGAAGCGGCCTTGTTGCGCTCTGTCTACCCGGCCCTGGGTAATACGAAGCTAATTGACCACATCGTCAAGACGGCCGTTCTGCCGCCTTCATCCAACCTGGTTCGGATAGACGCGGGGGCGGCCCTGACGACTTCGCCGCAGGACGATTCGCCCTCCCCCGCGCCGTCACCGACACCCTCGCCGAGCCCTCAACAGCCATCGCCGGACGCTCCCGTTCTACTGACGCAGGAGAATTCCCTGCGGGCCGTCGCGCTCGATTCCGTGACGCTCATGGACGGCCCTTTCACGGTCATGACGACGCTGAATCTCGCGTCGGACGGGCGCACGCGCATCATCCTCTTTGCCTCTCATCCGGGCGCGAGTGCTCCGACCGTGACGGCCGAGGCCGAAGACGCCCAGCACAGGATTCACCCGCTCACGATTGAGCACGTAGGCAGCGTTCCCGGCCTGAACGCTATCAGCCAGGTCGTGGTTAAGCTGCCTGACAGCCTAACCTCGGCCGGAGAAGTCTGGCTGAAACTCAATCTCAACGGGGTGGCGACCAATAAAGCCTCTGTCTACATCAAATAGCCCGCACCGAGATTAATCGAATAATCCGCATCGAGATTAAATAGTCCGCGGGAAGTCTCGCGGGTCACCCTGCGTCACCATAGTCCGGCAAGCTCTGCGCAGGGGAAGAAGAGGCCGTCCGTTCCGCTCTCACCTGGGCTGCTGCGACGGGCGCGACGCTGCCGGAAACCGGCGCATTGCGGGCGCAGTGTTCGCCCCGGCCGACATCACCTCAACCGGCGCACGTTCGTCACGGCTCGGACAAACAGTGGCAGGGAGATGGTCTCCCTGCCACTGTTTCCAGGTCCGAACACTTTTCGGACGCTCCGTCTTTCAGGGCGCTTCGTCAACCTTTGCTCATGTCGGACGCCGTTTGTGCGAAGGAGCCGGAGACTAATGCTAAGGCTACGTTGTAGCCCGGAGTAGCGGCCGCGGCCCTGGCCGTTTCCGTGCGCGGCGTAGCGGCGCTCGCCCCGGCCGGATTAGAGGCTGGCGGCGGGCTTTGCAATGCAGCCGAGGCCACATTCGCCAGAGACGACGGCGCGCCGGAGTTCGATAGCAGGTAGGCTATCAAGGCATCCAGGTCGGCGGCCGAGAGTTGTGAAGTCTGGCCGTGCGTGTCCTTGATGACCTTGATATTGTTGGCGGCCAGCGCCGGGTTAATCTGGCCGTCAACGATGAGCGGCGCGACGTTGTTCGTCCCGAGGCGGTCAATCTGAGCCTTACCGTTGGCCTCCTTGATGAACGGGCTGTCGAGGCTCACATAGAGCGGACCCTTGCCGTCGCCCGCCAGTCCGCCCTGGCTGTGGCCCGGAACAATCGGCACTTCCGTCGGCAGGTTGTTGGCCCCGCGCTTATGGTCCGTGCGGACCGTGCGGAAATTGAAGCCGCGCTCGCCCGGCTTGAGCAGCGGCGAATCGGGCGCCAGCAGAAGCTCGCGCACGGTGTGAGCGAAGCCGTGATGCAGCCAGCGCGGGACGCTGTCCCAGAACGTGCGCAGGTGCTTGGTATTGCGGCTGCTGAAGTTCTGCGGCGTGCCTACGTCCTGCGGAGGCCCAAACCTGGTGAAGAAGTAGTCGTTCTTCGGGCGATAGAATGGCCCGTCGCCGTCAACGGTCGTCTCGCTGACAACCCCCGGCTCATGGATGTTGAAATCCTGAAAGGTATCGTCCAGGACGCCGTTGGTAAACTTGTTGCCGTTGTGATGACACTCTGCGCAACCGGCCCCGCCCTGTGTCACGGTCTTTGTAAAAATCTCCTTGCCCCTGGCGATCCGGGCGGCTTCCGCTTCGTCCGGGAATTGTTCGAGCGGGTTCGGGAAACGGCGCGTCTCGTTCTGCGACCAGAGGATTTGCAGGTAGGCCAGGTCATAATAACCGACCTTGAATGCCTTGCCGCCGAGGTCCGGGCGACCGATGGCCGCAGAGTTCTCCGCCGTTTTACGCAGCACGTAATCCTCGCGCGCGCGGTCGCGTTCGGCCGCATCCTGCTGCGGGAAGAGAGGCGTCGGGTTGCGCTCGCCGAGCAGCACCTCGCCGTTACAGGCAGAGGCGTAGGCCATCATGTCGTTGTTCAAGCCCTCGTACCACTCTGGCCAGTTGTCGGAGATGTCCTTGTTCTGCGGGCAGACCTTCGTGCCGCCGACGGCATTGGCCGCGACGTTCCACTGGCAGCCGTCCTGGCGACCGTCCCAGTGACAGAAGCCGCAGGATTTCTGCGCGTCGTCAGAGTAGGCCGACGAGTAGAACCAGCGCAGGCCGATCTCTTCCTCGGTCGCAAAGAGGTTCGCGCCGTTGTGCCCGGTCGAAGGATCAGGCGTCGAAGGTGTGACGCCGACGGCCAGATTGCCCTGGCGTTGCAGGTTGCCGTTTGCATCGGCACTGAGGAAAGAGATGTCCTCCGTCTGGAGGTTGGCGACATAGACCGTCTTCCCGTCGGGCGAGACTTCGAGGCCCTGCGGGGTGATGCCGCCCGTAAATTCGATGCCTGCCGGAGCTAGGACCTGCGAAGGGTCGGCGGCATTTAGGTTGAGCCGAAAAGCCTGCACCTTTTCCGAATGCGCCATGGTGACGAAGAGCAGGTTTCCCTTGAGCGCCATCTGCTCCGGGCCGCTGCCCTTGATGATCTTCTGCGCGTCGGTGTGATCGTGCAGGTCCACGTATTGCCCGGGCGTGACGAGCTGCGAGAGGTCGCGCCCTTCGTCCACATAGCGATAGACGAAGAGGTTCGTCGCCGTGTCGAAGATGTTCAGCTCGCTGCCGATGTCGTCAAAGGTCGTCGCCTTCGTCGCATCCGTCATGACGGGCGTGTAGCCGAGCGGCTGGCCGCTGTTCTTCAGAGCAGTCCCGTTAGCATCCTTGGTCGGCAGCCCGTGTCCGGTCTCCGGCTGGTTGAGCCTGGTGTTGGTCTCCTGGCCGGAGACGATGCCCCAGCGCCCGGCGATCTTCACGTCGGTCGAGAGGCCGCCGACCGGGAGATTCTTGATTAAGGTGTTGGCATCATTGGCGACGTTGACGGCCGCTATGGTATGGCCGAGGGTGTTGGCGACGTAGAGGGTTTTCCCGTCCGCGCTGAGGTCCAGGTCGCGCGGGTTCGTGCGCTCCAGGTCCGTCAGCCCCGTCGGAATCTCCGCTATCTGGGTGAAGAACGGGCCCGGGTCAACGCGAAAGACGCGCACCTGGTCTTTGAAGCGGTCCGTGATGTAGAGCCGCGTGCCGCTGCTGTTGAAAATCAATTTCTCGCCATAAAAGCCGGTCTCGAACTCTCCGATAACCGTGTCGTCGGTCGTGTCAACGACGCTCGCAAAGTTCCCGTACTGATTGAGGATAACCATGTAAGGGTGGGCCGAGATGGCCGTGTTGACGGGCGCTGCCTTAACGCCGATGGGGCGCGTCCCGCGCACCTGTCCGGCGGGCCGCAGGTCCACCCAGGAGAGCACGCGGCGGCTCGCCGTATCAACGACGGCCACGCGCCAGTCCGGGTAGCCCTCGCGTCCCGGCAGCGTGACATAGAGCTTCTTGCCGTCGGCGGAAAGGGCCAGCGCGCGCGGCTCACTGCGAAAGGGCTGCACGCGGTTGGGCCAGAGCTGGTTGCCGCTCTTGACGACAGGGTTATTCGGGTCAATCCGCGTGCCCGGGTCGGGTCGGCCGTCTATGTAACTGGCCCCGTGCATGATCTTCGTGTAGCGCATCATCCCGGCCCGCACCCCGGCCGCCTCCGCCCCGACGATGTTCTTGACCGGGTCGCTGGTCGGGCCCGTGATGATCTTGCCCTGCGAATCGGTCTTGACGGCGGTGATGAAGATTCTCAGCGCCAGGGGTGCTTCCTGCCCGGTCGCGAGAATCCTCCGCTCGAAGGGAGCAGACAGATTGAGGTGCGTTGAGCTGGCGCTGGCGTCAAAGCGTGAGTTGAAGACCAGCCAGCCGCCGCCGCCGATGAAAGTCAGCAATACCAACAAGAACTTAACTCTCTTAATCATCGCACACCTTCCCTGCAATTCGATTTTCTGGAATCTCTCTCGGACGTTCTACCTGCGGTTGTTGCGGAAACTGAAGAGACTGCTCCCGTCGCCTAACAGTTCGAGGCCCGCTCCGAGAAATACACGCGACGCGGAAAATATTTTGGCGGCCGAAAAGGCGAGCGCGCGGCCAATAACATAAAGCCCGGCAGCTGTGAGGAAAGTGAGAGCGCCGAAAGTGAAGCGCAAGCCGAAACTAAAGTGAAGCGAAAGCCGAAACTGAGGTGAGAGCCCCAAGCGAAGCGAGAGCCGAAAGCGAAGCGAGAGTCGAAAGCGAAGCTGGCGCGCCCGGCGGCCAAAGAGCGAGGCCGCTAAGAGAGCTGGATTCTCTTAACGGCCTCGCACTCGGTTTGTCCGCCGGAGTATTGCTCAAACCGGCGAGCAGGTTTAGTTGTAAGCCTCTATCTCGGCAAGCCTGCTGCGGCCCGCGAACGCATTGTTGATAAGCACCCTGATTTTGCCGGTCGTGATGGCCGGAAAGGTGAACGTTCGCTTGACGCTGTTGTTACCCGTCACGCTGCCGCCGGGCACCGTCAGCCACTGCGCGCCGTCCCAGTACTGCACATCGAAGGCCGTCACGCCGTAGAGTCCGAACTTCATGGCGTCGGTCGGCTCGGACGGGTTGTCGTAGGCGTCCTGGATAGTGAACACGCTGATCTCTGTGATGGTCTTGGACCCGTTGAAATCAACCTGAACCCAGTCAGGATAGGCGTAGTCTGTAGCATCACGCCAGCCGCCGCCGTTGCCCCAGTTGAGACCTTTACGGTCGCCGTTTATCAGAGAGCTGGCGGGGAAAGTCCCGATGCCCTCGGACACATCCGTCGTCGAGGAGGCGCTGGCCGTGCCTCCGTTGGCCGCGAGCGCGAAGTTCGTCCGCGGCGGAGTCACAGGCTGTGACGGCCCCCACGCCTCGACCTCGACGATACGGCTGCGACCCGCCAGCGCGGCGGTGACGCGCACGCGAATCTTAGACGTGGTCACGTCCGCGAAGGTGAGCTTACGCCAGACCAGGTTATTACCCGTCACGCCGCCGCCGGGCACCGTCAGCCACTGCGCGCCATCCCAATACTGCACGTCGAAGGCCGTCACGCCGTAGCTTGAGAAGGTCATCGTCTCGGTCGGCTCCGACGGATTGGCGTAGCTATCCTGGATGGTAAAGACGTTGATCTCGTTGACTGCTTTGTTGCCGCTGAAATCAACCTCAATCCAATCAGGATAGGCGGACTCCGTGCCGTCGCGCCAGCCGCCGCCGCGCTCCCAGTTGAGACCTTTACGGTCTCCGTTGATGACGGAAGCGGGAGAGAAATCCATCCCGCCGGACTCGGCCGCGCTGGTCGTCGAAGAGGCGAGGGCCGTGCCTCCGTTGGTGGCGAGCGCGAAGTTCGTCCTCGCCGGGGCGGGCGCGGATGAACCCCACGCCTCGACCTCGACGATGCGGCTGCGACCCGCCAGCGCGGCGTTTATCCGCACACGAATCTTAGACGTGGAGAGTGACGCAAAAACGAGCTTGCGCCAGACCAGGTTATTATTCGCCACGCCGCCGCCGGGCACTGTCAGCCACTGTGCGCCATCCCAATACTGCACGTCGAAGGCCGTCACGCCGTAGCTTGAGAAGGTCATCGTCTCGGTCGGCTCGGACGGGTTGCTATACGCGTCTTGAATAGTGAAGACGTTGATCTGGTCAATCGTCTTGCTGCCGTTGAACTCGACCTGCACCCAGTCTGGATAAGTGGACTCGGTGCCGTCGCGCCAGCCGCCGCCGCGCTCCCAGTTGAGGCCCTTATGGTCTCCGTTGATGACGGACGCGGGAGAGAAATCCATGCCGGGCGCTTCCTCGCCGGTCGTGACGGAGGAGGCCGTGGCGACGCCGCCGTTGGAGGCCAGCGCGAAATTGACCCTTGACTGTGACGGCGCGGTGCTGCCGACGAAGTCGGATGTCTGGCTGGCGGCGAGGCCGTTAAAGGTGCGGAAGGGCGGCTCGAAATTGTACAGGTTCTTGTACGGCTGGATGGTGTAGTTGCCGCCAGCCGCAAGGTTGCTGAAGAAGTAGTTGCCGTTGATGTCCGTGCTCGTCGAAGCTGTCGCCGAGCCGCTCAGGTTGACGGTCGCAGGATAGAGCGCGTTACCGCGGGTGTCCGTCAGACGCCCGCTGATGCTGTAGCCGTTCGGCGTGGCGACGAAGATACCGTTGTCCTGGTTCTGTCCAAGCGCCGGGTAATACTCGCTCCTCGGCGAAAAACTGTAGACGGCGCTTTCGGGCGTAACCGTGTAGTTCGCTCCGCTCTGAAGATTGCCGAACTGGTAATAGCCATTAAGGTTGGTGTTGATGAACTGCGGCGTAGACGATGCCGAGCTGTCCAGTCGAACGCGTAAGTTCGGCTGAGCATAGCCGCGGGAGTCAACAATCTGCCCGGTGATGCGGAAATAGGGACCGCTCGGATTGATCGTCACAACCGACGTGGGCGATTCGCTTGTCTGCCCCGCATTGTCTGTGCAGCGCACGGAGAAGGAGTGAGTGCCCGCCGGAAGGTTGCTCCAGTCAAAGGTGTAGGGCCCATTGGTATACGTCCCGAGGGGGGTTGTCCCATCGTAAAACTGGACCTTCGTAAGCGTGCGGTCACGGTTAGCCTGCGCATTGGCAGTGACAGTGACGGTGGCAGGCTCTGTGTAGGTCGCGCCGTTTACCGGACTCGTCAGCAGGCAGGTCGGCGGAGCGCTGCTCGGGTTGACGTTGATGTGAACGGGAGATGAGGTGGCCATGCCGCCCGCGTTGTCCGTCGCCACCGCCGTCAGCGCATAGCTGCCGCCGCGCACTTCGTACCAGATGAGATTGAAGGGGGCGACGGAGTCCGTGCCAATCAGCTTATCGTTGGCGTAGAAGTGGACGGACGAAACCGTGCCGTCGTTGTCGGACGTGGCCAGGTTGATGAAGACATTAGTCCCTGACTCGAAGGTCTCGCCTTCGCCGGGCTTGAGAATGCTGATCGAGGGCGGACTGTTCCCGGCCGCCGCGCCCGACGCATTGTAAATTGCGCCGTGCGTCGCCGCGCCGTCCTCCGTTATCCCGCCCCAGACGATCATGCCCGTGCCGGTCCAGATGGCGAGGTGGTCGGAGCGTCCGGCGGGCGCGCTGATAGTGCTCATCGGCGTCCAGGCATCGGCCTGAGGATTGTAGCGACCGCCCGTGTAAACGGCGGCCGTGTAGACACGACCCTGTGCTCTTCCGCCCCAGACCAGCATCATCGAGCCGGTCCAGACCGCCCTATGCGACATGCGCGCGGCGGGCGCGCCGACGAGGCTCGTCGGCTGCCACGAATCGGTCGCGGGGTTATAGCGCCCGCCCGTGTTGAGAAAGCCGCTTGAGCTGTTGTAGTCGCCCGTCGTTCCGCCCCAGACGACCATCTCGGAGCCCGTCCAGACGGCCGAGTGAAAGCGTCGCTCGCTCGGAGCACCGGCGGTCGAAGTCGGCGTCCAGGAATCCGACGCCGGGTTGTAGCGCCCGCCCGTGTTGAGGTGCAGGCGTGACGAGGTGTCAACGCCGCCCCAGACGACCATCTCGGAGCCGGTCCAGACGGCCGTGTGGTAGGTGCGCCCGGTCGGCGCGTTGACGGTCGAGGTCGGGGTCCAGGTGTCGGTCTTCGGATTGTAACGCCCGCCCGTGGCATCAGTGCCGCTCCAGACGATCATCTCCGTGCCGGTCCAGACGGCCGTGTGTGTGACACGCGGTGAAGGCGCATTGACGGTCGAGACACGCGTCCAGTTATCCGTGAAGGGGTTGTAACGTCCGCCCTCGGCGGGTGTGCCGGGCGCGCCCTCGTATGCTCCCCAGACGATCATCTCCGTGCCGGTCCAGACGGCCGTATTCGGTCGCCCGCTAGAGCCGGCGGGCGGCGCGTAGGCCCCGTTCATCGGCCTCCAGGAGTAGGTCGCTGGGTTATAGCGCCCGCCGCTGCTGCCGCACCCGCTACAGCCGTAGTTCGGCCCCCAGACGAGCATCTCCGTTCCGCTCCAAACGCCCAGGTCAACGGGCGGCACGGAATCGTCGTTATTGATCGGCATCCAGGAATCGGACGAAGGATTATAACGCCCGCCCTCTTTGAGGTTCGAGATAGACCAGACAAGCATCTCCGAGCCGGTCCAGACGGCGACGTGGCCGTTCTTCGACGGGGCGTCCAGCGTCGAGGTCTGAGTCCAGGTGTCGGTCGCAGGGTTGTAGCGCCCGCCCGAGTTGCTGTCGTTGTTAGTAGCGCCGTTGCGCAGGTCTCCGGCGTAGACGATCATCTCTGAGCCTGTCCAGACGGCCGTGTGGCCGAAACGCGCGACCGGAGCACCGGCGGTCGAAGTCGGCGTCCAGGTATCGTTCGCCGGGTTATAGCGCCCGCCCGTGTTGAGCGGCACAGAGTTGCCCTCATAGCCGCCCCAGATAATCATCTCCGTGCCGGTCCAGACGGCCGTGAAATTGCCGCGCGCGCTCGGCGCGTTGAAGGTGTTGGTCGGCCTCCAGGAATCCGACGCCGGGTTGTAGCGCCCGCCCGTGTTGGACGACCCCCAGACGATCATCTCCGTGCCGGTCCAGACGGCCCTGTGGCTGCTGCGCGGGGAAGGCACGCCCGTGCCCGAGGTCGGCGTCCATGAATCGCTGGCGGGATCATAGACTCCGCCCGTGCTGAGCGATGAGCACTGGTTGTAATAGCCGTGTGAACAGCCGCCCCAGACAATCATTTTCGAGCCGGTCCAGACCCCCGTGTGGGACGAACGTCCGATGGGCGCATTGACGGTCGAGGTCGGGGTCCAGGTGTCCGTCGCCGGGTTATAACGCCCGCCGTCGGAGAGGCCGCAGAAGTTGGACAACTGGCCGCACCCGCCCCAGATAATCATCTCCGAGCCGCTCCAGACGGCAGTGTGAGCGCGGCGCGGGGTCGGCGCGTTGACGGTTGAAGTCGGCGCCCAGGTATCCGTCGCGGGGTTGTAACGCGCGCCCGAATTAGCCCGCCCGCCCGTGCTTGACTGGCTGCCCCAGATAATCATCTCCGAGCCGGTCCAGATAGCGCTGCCCGTCACGACAGGCAATGCCTGGGTCGGCGTCCAGGTATCGTCCGCGCCGGAGGAAGCCTGGTTAACCTCTGCCATTTGGTAAGCGAAATTCCCGGCCGCCGCAGGCTGCGCCGCGTATTTGCCCTGCGCCCCGGCCCACCAGGAATCAAAGCCGGTTTTTCGCCACTCCACCCGCGCGACCTTGAGCCGCGCATCCGTTTTCTCCGTGATGGCCGCGATGTAGAAGCTGTCCGCGTCCTCGCGCAAGCCGCTGACGCGACCCTGCGAGAGCCTGGCGGTCGCAGCATGTGCGCTCAAACGCTCGTCGTCCGGCGCATCGAAGACCGCTTTGAGCCGCGACATTTCCGCGTCCCACTCGGCAGCCGTCAGCTTTAAGGTCGGCTCTTCTTCTGCTTTCTCTGCTTTGTCCGCTTCGTCTACAAAGAACGCCTCGGTGGCCGTCTTGTCCGGGGCGCTGAGAATGCGCGGCCGTGCCTGCTGCGCGACCTTGACGGTCTGCGTCTCGCTGAACTCGCCGCCCATCCGCCGCATTCCAGCGGCCGTCGCGTGCGCCTCTTGCGCTTGCGCGCGTTCGCGCACGGCGGCGTGGAAGCGGTCATCGTAAGCATAAAAGTTGCGCACCAGTCGCTCGACGAGGATGGGGCGCGCCAGCACTTCGGCAATCAGAAACGGGTCGTTGTCGAGTGCCTGATGAAGCTCACGTAAGACTTCCGGCTGCCTGCTCTCGCGCGCCATGCGCGCCATCTCCGCCTGTAACTGCTCGGGCGTCACGGGGCGGCCCCAGAGCTCGGCCAGGGCCCCGGACTTGCGCAGCGTATCCTCGACCTTCGCGCGTGTCGCCGCGAGCGGCGTGACCGCGTCCAGGTCGGGTTTCGGCCGGGCGCTCTGCTCCGGCCAGGCCGTGTGCCGCCAGTAAACCTCTTCGACGGCACGCTGGTACTTGACGCGCTCGTCGAGCGAGAGCGAGCGGCCTGTCGTCGCAGCCTGGCCAGCCGTCTCCCCGGCTTTGTCCTGCGAACCGACGGCCTGTGATGAGAAGGTGGCGAAGCCGAATACCATGCAGCAAACGGCGACGAGGAGGCCCGCGAGGGCGTAAGAGTTACGAGAAAAGGGGGCTGTCTTGAGACGAGGGCTGGGCGAGGTAAACATCAAAACTTACTTCCTATTTGAAATAATCCTTATGATTTGGGGGTTGTTTGAGGTCTCTTGGTTAATGGCTGTTAATAATTAATAGCCATTAAAAGTCCCGGAAAACGCGCACCTATCCCCGGTAAACGTTTCCTCGCTCGAACAGAGCAGGAAGCTGCTCGGAAAATACCCGGTTCCAGGCAAAATTCGGAACATTTATGAAGGACCTCTGCTGCCCTGTGGAGAGAGCGGCGGCGGGCGAAGCCTTCACGTCGATTGAGCGCCGAAAATGTGCCGTGTTGGTCCTGGCGACCCTTGCGGAGAGGGCCGGAAAAGTGTGTCGCGCCGAGGCTCGAAGATAGTTCCGGGGCTCCGGGAAGGCGCGTTGCGTGGGGGATTCGTTTGACCAGTAGACTGGACCTATTTAGATTTACAAAAGGCCTTACAAGTTGCCAGCGCGCGCCCAACTATTTCATCCTTTTATCGTCACGCCGCAAATGTTCGACGCGCGCGGGTGGGCCGTCCGGCCTGCCGATTTCTTAGGACCTTACCGGATAGAAGATGGTGTGAGCCGGAGGAGCAAGGGCCGCTTCCTAGCGGCTGAAGAGGGCGGAGCAGTCGGCCCTGCTGACCGCGTAGCCGCCGTCGAGCCGTGAGGGGCTTTCTTTGACGATCAGCTCGATCTCCTCTGGTCCACCCGCGGACCGGCAAAGCTCGCGCGCCAGCTGCCTGTACACTCTTACCTCCGGGTAGGGCGGAACGTTCAACTCGGCCAGCGACCATTCGTAAAATGGCAGCATCAGCTCGCCGCGACCCGTCGCAAACACCTGCCGCCCGGCCGATGCAGGCAACATGGCGCGCACAGGCTCGCTGATGCGTGCCACTGCGACGGGCGCGTTGCCGGAATAGAGCGCCGCCGAGAGGTACAAGTCCCACCAACCGGCGAAGCTCAGGGCCGGGGCGAGGCCGCAGAGAAGGAGCACGGCTCTGACGGAGTGACCGGCAGACTCCGCCCCGCGCCAACGCCCCAGCGTACGCCAGTCGTGCGGCTGGTCCATGCGCCAAAAGAGCAGCCCGACCATGACCATCATCCCCGCATTCCAGGCCCAGACCACGCTGTTGTGCGAAGCGGCGACTAAGATTAAGAGCAACAGCGAGTGCATTGCGAGCGCCAGCACTACGGCCGCCCGGCGCGTTATCCTGACGAGCAGGGCGATGCCGATGAACGCCTCACAGGCGGCGACGACGAGACCTGCGACCGGCAGGTATGCGGCATCAGCGCCCGGCCAGCGGACGCCAGCCGATGCGAGCAGCGCGGGCATAACCTCGTGGCCGAACGACCAGTTGAGCTTCTGCGCGCCGCTCCAAAAGTAGAGCGCCGCGATGATTAACTGGCTGGCGGCAAGTGTTCGCCCGGCCGCAGCCTCGTTGGCCTCGCCCCACCGCCCGCAGGCGAGCACTCCCAGCATCAGGAAGTACTGGTAGACCCAGGGCTGTAATCGTGTCTGGTCCAGGACGACGAGCAGCGCCGTCAGCGCCAGCGCGCAGGCGAGGTAAGGGCCCGGCCGTCTACTGATGGCCGTCAGCGCGAGGGCGGCGAACAGCAGGACTGATGCAAGGTAATCGGCCGCCGAGAGAAATGCCGGGAGCGCGTTCAAGAGTGGGGCGCGCGGGAAGGTGCGCCCCGTGCCGAACCATAATCCGGGCGAGCTTAGCATCCCGCAGGCGTAAGCTGCCGCCAAAGCGATGCGCAGGTAGCGCAAACGTGCCGTCACGCCGGGCGGCGTGAGGCGGCGAGCGTGTTGCACGGCGTCCGGGCGGCCTCTGAAGCGCATGATGCCCTGATGGTTGCGAGACTTTAAGCGGTCGCAGGCCGAGCTTGTCCGAAGCCTTTACGCAGGGTGGCCCCGCGGCGTGTTCAAAGGCAAGACGTTGCGTCCGGCGGAGTGAGCGCGACGCGCGCCCGGAGGCGGCGCGGGCCCGGCAGGAGGCGCTCGCCTGCGTCTTGAGGGCGGCGCTGCCCTTCGCTCGCTGCCAGCCTCAGACCCGGGCCTCGGCAGCGGGATCAGCTTGACCTCGATTGTCTCGTTATGCCACCACTGCGCGCCGGAGTTCTCGATCACGCCTTCATAGGTCAGGTAGCCGGGTTTGACGACGCGAACGATGAAGCGTTGGCGTTGACGTTCCCCTCTGCGCTTGCTGATTAACCTTGCCTTGCCTGTCGCGTCCGTGACCGAGCTGGCGACCTCCTCGCCTGCCTCGTTATACGCCGCGGCCGACGCACCGACCACCGGCCGGTCCTTTCCATCCTTCACTTCGACGAAGGTGTAGCCGGGGGATATCTCCTGGGCTGACGCTGCCGCTACGCACCAGAGCAGGGCAGCCGCCGCCGCTGCGAATCTTCCTGACCGCTTGAGCCATCTCATCACCCGCGCTCCTCTCTTTGCCTTTTGTCTTTGCCTCCTGCGGTCGTCGCCATCAACCGGCCGCCGCTCGCACCTCTGCGGAGAACGTTTCAACTGCCTTCAAAAGCCTGCCCTTCACACGACCGGCTGCGCCCGCGCCCTGGCCGCTTATGGCCTGGCCCCGGCCTCTTCCAACAGGGCGAGGACCTTCTGGTTGCCGCTCTTTTTCGCCAGGCTCAGGGCGGTCTCTCCGTCCCTGCCTGGCCGAGCCTTCTCGGCCCCGGCGGCCAGCAGCGCGCGGATGACCTCCGTGTCCCTGCGCAGCGCGTTCCTGACGGGTTCGTCGCCGCCCGGCAAGTACTCCCTGAGTGCGACTATCAAGGCCGTGTCGCCGTTTGCGTCGCTGGCGTTGACGCGCGCTCCGGCCGCGACCAGCGCACGGACGACGCCCGCGTTGCCGGACTCGCCGACGGCGACGATTAAGGCCGACCTGCCTTGCTCGTCCTTGCCGTTAACGTCTGCGCCGGCAGCTATCAGCTCCTGAACGATTTCGGCCGGACTGCGGCCCGCGGCCCTCCTGATTGCCGCCAGGAGGTCAACTGTCCGCGGATAGCCGCGCGCGCCATCGCGCCGACCGGCGGCCAGCAGTGAGCGGATGACGGTCAGGCTGTCCGGCCCGGACTTTGTCGCCATGATTGTGAGGGCCGATTCGCCGTCTTGATTGACGTGCTTGACATCCGCTCCGGCGGCGACCAGCGCGCCCATGATCGAGACGCCGAGATTGCCCGCGCTGAACATCCAATTCGAGCCGAAGGCCCTGGCCGCGATGATTAGCGCCGTGTCGCCATTGCTGTTCTTGAGATTGATGTTCGGCGCGGCGTTCAGCAGCGGCTTGATGAAATCATCCGACCGGCCCGCCTTGAGAACCTGCATCAGAGCAGTCTCGCCGTTACGGTCCTGCAAATTGACATCGGCTTTAGCTTTGAGCAGGAGGCTGGTGGTATCCGGGCTCCGGTTAATCGCTTCCATCAGGGCCGTGCGTCCCAGGCTGTCGGCCGCGTTGACGTTGGCCCCGGCCGCGAGCAGGGTTCTAATCAATTCGTCGGAGGTCTGCACCGGCAGCCTGACAGCCGCCAGGATGGGCGTTTGCTGCTCATTATCCGGCAAGTTCACGTCGGCCCCGGCCGCGACCAGAGTTTTGAGCAGGCGAACGCGGGCCTCCTGCCGCTTGTCGAAATAGTCCGTCTCGAAGCGCTCGGTTAAAGCCAGCAGTAAAGGTGTTCTACCCTTCCCGTCACGCGCGTTAATGTTGGCCCCGGCGGCCAACAACGTCTTCAGAAGAGCATCACTCTCCAGCGGATAATCCATCGTCGCATACGCGCCGGAGGTCAGGATGGCGGCATGCAGCGGCGCAAAGCCATCCCTCGTTCTCCTGTTTGGGTCTGCGCCTGCCGCCAACAATAATTTGATTGCGTCAACCTGCTCCTTCGACGCCGCGGCCGGGTCATGGCCGGGGCGTTTGGCGGCAGCGTCAGGATAGGGCCTTAAGAGGGAGAACAGTGGCGTCGCCCCGTTCTCGTCAGACCGCTCGTTAGGGTCCGCCCCGGCATCAAGCAGGACCTTCAGGCGTGTGGCCAGACCTTCCAGCCGCGACCCGTTCAACTCCAGCTGGAGGGCCGTAAAACCATTCCTGCGCGCCCTGACGTTTGCGCCCGCCGCGAGCAGCGTCTGGATAACCGCGGCCGCGCCGGGAGCCCTGCCGCCGCCCGCTTCGACTCTCTCGTCCAGGGCTCTCTTGGCCGTGCTGACGGCGTAGCCTATGATCGTATTGTTCTCCATGTTGACGGCGGCGCGCGCGGCGAGGAGTATCTTGAGGATACGCAGGTCGCCCGTCAGCACGCCTGCGTCAACCGCGTGAAATAGGGCCGTCTCGCTCCACCCGCCCGTGTCCGGCGCATTTACCTGCGCGCCCGCCGCGAGCAGTGCTTTGGTGAGCTGAAGGCGGGCGTTGAGTTCATCCTGAAGCCGTTCGAGCGCGAGCCGCCGGATCGTGTGATAGCCCAGGGCATAGGCCCAGACGTGCCGTCCCTGGTCGTCACTGGCGTTCGTCTTAGCCCCGGCCGCCAGCAATGCCTCGACAATCTTGACATCACCCGCCCGCGCGGCATGCATGAGTGCCGTCGCGCAGGACTGCCTGTTGTTCTCCCAGGTCTCATAGTTAATCTCAGCCCGCGCGTTCGGACTCACTCCGGCCGCCAGCAGCGTTGCGACGCGCGCGGAATCCTTCCCCGTGATGGCCTCGAACAGGGCTCTCTCGCGGTCGCCGGTCAGGCAGGCGGATTGCGATACCTGTGACGGCAGGGCATCACTCGCCCGGCGCAGTTGTGGAAGCGTCCCGGCATGGGCCGGAACCAGCAGGGCTAAGAGGATGCAGAGCGACACGAATTGATGGCGAGTAAGTGCAGGGGGCGGTTTCATCCTGACACACCTTTCTGACATAACCTTCGCGCCGAGAGGCGAGGCGGCAACACCTGCTTGTTTCTCAAGAGATGCCGGTCCCCCTTCCTTTGGTTGTCAGAACAAGCCAGCCCTGGCCGCGCGCGCGTCCGGCAGGAGAACCTTTCAGGCGGCGTGAAGGCAAAAGGCAAAGGCGCGCGCTATCAAAGGCAGACAAAAGCCCCGCGCTATTGAATGCCATTGCGACACTCAATAGCGCGGGGCTCTTCTAGTCCGAACCGGCGTCGGAGTGCGCGGGGGCAATCCGTCCCGATTCCGCAAGTGTTCTCCGGCTCCGGCCTGCAAGCCATCATTGCGCGGGCCGCAAGAGAACTAAGAAACTACTGGATACCGTTGCCAATCGGGGAGATGTCCGTCAGGGCGCCGGTCAGATTCGTGCCGTTGCCGACCACCTTGTTGTTGCGGTAGGTCTGCATCGTGCCGCTGTTGGACAACCCGGTCGTGTTCTTGTAGACGCTGTTGTTGTTGATGCGCACGACCGCGCCGACGGCCGAAGCGCTAATTCCGACGCCGTTGTTCGAGACGATGTTGCTGTCAACGTTGGCCACGCCCGCAGCCCCGACCGTGATTCCGGCCGTGCTGTTGTTCGTGATGACGGAGTTGCTGATGGTGAACGTGCCGTTGACCACGTCCAGGCCGGTCGCCTGTTCCTTGAGCACGACGTTGTTGATCGAACCGTTCAGATTTCCGCCTGTAATAGCAGTTCTGATGCCGGTCGTGGTGTTCTCGATGGTCGTGTTTTCGACGCCCAGGAAACCGTTCGAGCCGCTGATGTTAACGTCAATACCGCGGGTGTTGAAGCCGAAGATGGTGCAGTTTTCGATGTGCAGCGCCTTGGCTTTCAGATAACGGATGCCGCTGATGCCCGGCGAAGGCGTCTGATTCGCTCCGTTGATGGAGAGATTACGCAGAATCACGATGGCATCGGCGGCGTGTACCCCGGTTGTGACGTTAACGGTAAAGCCGCTCGTGGCGGCAGCCAGCGTGGAACCCCAGCCGCTGCCCGTGCCGCCGTCAACGGTGATAGCCTTGGTGATGGTCAGAGTGCCGTAGCCGCCCGGGTCGAGCACGCTGATCTCGCCGCCTTCGGCCGTCTTCGAGATAGCGCCGGCGTAGGTCTTGCAGGGAGCGGTGCGGCTGCACGGGTTAACGTCGTCGCCGACGCCCGACACCCAGGTGCGCGTCGCTTGAGCCTGTGCCAGGGAGGAAAGGGCCATGATGAAGATGGTGCATGTCAGAACTTTAATGGTTGTAGACAGGGGTTTCATAGAGGATCTCCTTTATAGGACTGGTTGTTGATTGTGTGCGACGTTGCGGGCGTCACATGTAGATTAATACTCGGTCAAAAGACGATGAAGTCTTGCCGGATCGTGCCTGGTTTGAACCGTGCCGCTGCTTCTGGACCAGCGGCAGAGCCCTGCTTGATAAAGCGAAAAGAGTTCCCGCCCGATTAAGACATAAAGGCAGGAGACGTGTCCTCTTAAGGGATAACCGAAATGTCGCCGGCCGCGCGCAGCACGTCAACGAAGCCGTAGGCTGCGACGGGGAAGCTCTGGGAAGTTATCTCTTCACTCCTCGGATAGACGACGCCAACATCATCTTTGCGCTCGGCGTCCGTCGCCAGCCATCTCAGGCCGACGCCCGGGTCATCCTTGAGCTCGGCATCCGAGGGCGTCCAGGTCCTCTTGACGACGTTGTAAATGCCCCACGTCATCTGGTCCGGGATTCTGGTGTTGTCACCGTTGTCTTCGACGGTCAGCAGCACGCGCTGGCCGATAAAGCTCCTGATGCTGGAATCCTGAATCGTGCCGCTCATCACGGCCTGGTTCTTATTGGCGGTCACCATCTCATCAAAAGCGACCTTGATGTAATAACCCGCGTAGGTCTCCTTCAAGCTCGGGTCGCCGGTTCCATCAACGTCCTGATATGACACGGGAGCCTCATCCGTAAAGGTCATGTCACCCGTCGCACTGTTGCCGGAGACGGTTCTGGCTGCAAAGTCCAGCGTCTTTGTGTATTTATCGTCGATTGTGAACTGGTAGCTGCCGCTGGACGATTGGGCCACTGCCGATTGCGGCGCTG
Organism: Pyrinomonadaceae bacterium; assembly: GCA_036389715.1. GTDB lineage: Bacteria > Acidobacteriota > Blastocatellia > Pyrinomonadales > Pyrinomonadaceae > DASVWH01. The sequence goes on from DASVWH010000147.1 coordinate 24,806, forward strand.
TGAAACTAAACAGGAAAAGCGCTAAAGCCGGAGCGAATACTTTAATCTTCATGGAGGAACTCCTTAATATAAAGTCGAGAGTTGACAGGGAGGTAGATTTTCAAAAGGGGGGAACTTATATAGAACTTTCCCCTAAATGTCCAGTCTCAAATCCGACCTTCTGCACATGCTGTTGGTCCGCTGCTGTCATCAACGCGGCGAGGGCCGGTTGGGTCAGAAAGGCTTCCGGCAGAAGCGGTTGGCCCATCGTTGCCGCAAGCCGCCGCTATTGCTTGGAATACTCATGTCTGCTTCGTTCCTAATGAAAATTGACTGCTTTTCCGCCCTTCATACGTTAACGCGTAAAGGAGTGCGAAAAAGAATCAACTTTCTGAAAAAAATTACGAGGATGTCTGAAAAAAAGCAGCCGACCACCCTTCCCTTGAGGTTCTACGCTTTTCGGCTCTTCCGTCATGGACGCACGCCCCGGCCGCTTTTGCGTAGCAGCCTCCCGGAAAATTGAGACCTCTTTTCTTGAGAAATATGCGGGCACGGCGGTCGCCTTCAACAACGGGGCCGCCAATTATTAGCGGTGCGGTCAATTATTGGAGGTCGTGCGGGAGGCGCTGGTCCTGGTGTGAGGACCGGAGCCGGGCCGGGCCCGGTTTGATGGAGGAATGGCCCGCCGTACTTGTCTGATAACGTACAGACGACCCCCCAACGAGTCCTTATAATTTACTCCATTCCCTGTGCGTGTAATCTATTCGGACGTTGCGCATGAAACATTATTCTCGACCGTTGGAGGATGGTCGAGCGCGTCTTTCGTTTTGATTGGCGCGGGGGAAATCCCGGCAAGTTCAGACGCTTTTAGACAGGCCGTGTACTCAATGAATCGCGCGCATTCGTTCGAGCACCGGCACGATTTGCGATGAGGGGCAGGTGCGGCTCGACCGCAACCGGCAGTAATGGGTTAGAGGGTGATGTTCCGTCTTGGAGGGGCACACCCTTCTTTTTGAAGAGCGTGTTGAAAAGCTATTTTGACCCGGCGAGGAGAGCTTGATGCGTTTAGCGAAACCAAGAGGGCTGCTGTTCATCATCGGCGGCGGCGAGGACAAGGAAGGCGACTGCACGATTCTCGCGGAGTTTGTCCGGCTGGCGGGCGGCAAGCAGGCGCGCCTCGTCGTGATGACGGTCGCAACGGACGCGCCGGAAGAGGTCGGGAAGGAATATCAGCAGGTCTTTCGGCGGCTGGGCGCAAAGAAGGTCAGCGTCGTTGATGTCTCGGCGCGCAGTGACGCTTCGGACAAGAAGCTGCTGGCGACGCTCGAACAGGCAACGGGCGTTTTTTTTACGGGCGGCGACCAGCTGCACGTCACCTCGCTGATCGGCGGCAGCGAGATGGACCTGCTGCTCCACGAGCTGTACGAGCGGGGCGTCATCATCGCGGGCACGAGCGCGGGCGCGGCCATGATGTCCAACTCGATGTTCGTCAGCGGGAGCGGCGAGCAGAATCCGCGGCTGGAGAGTTTGCAGCTCGGGCCGGGCGTGGAATTTTTGCTCGGCGGCGTGATTGATACCCATTTCTCGCAGCGCGGCAGGCACGGCCGCCTCATCTCGGCCATCGCACAGTACCCGCACGACCTCGGAATCGGCATTGACGAAAACACGGCGCTGGTCGTCAAGGACGGCGAGTTTGAAGTGATCGGCGAAGGCGCTGTGACGGTCATTGACGCGGGCGGGCTGACCTATACGAACGTTCCGGACCTCAAAGCGAACGAGGGCCTGGCGCTCTACAACGTCAAGCTGCACGTCCTCCCGGCCGGGCATCGCTTCAGCATGAGCGAGCGCCAGCCCATCATCGAAAAGCACTCGCGCGAAGAGATAGAAACGAC
>DASVWH010000148.1:0-10097 GCA_036389715.1 Pyrinomonadaceae bacterium
GTCCGAACGTCGCTGCCGACCAGCGCAACCACCTGGTGCAGAGTCCTCTCGTCTATTTGAACCTTCAGCTTTTTCAACTGCTCCCTGGCCCAGGCGGTCAGCTCCGCATCGGCGAGCGGCGCGAACTCGACCGCGGTGCAGGCGTCGAGCAGGGTCTTGGTCAGCTTGCGCCGCTTATCCAGCTCGTCCGAGATGAAAATCACGACGGAGGTTTCGACCGGCCGCGAAAGGTATCTAACCAGCGCCTCTTCGTCGGCCTCGCGCAGCTTGCCGAAATCCCTGACGCGGACGACGCGGCGCGGCGACATCATCGGCAGCTGCTCGGCGGCGGCAATCGCCTGCTGCACGTCTACGCTCAAGAGGCTGTAGCTCGTTTCGTTGAACTCGCGGAGGCCGGATTCCTTCAGGGCCAGATCGGTGATGGCGCGCGCGGCCAGCTCGCGCAGGTACCCTTCGGCCCCGAAGAGCAGGTAGAGCGGCTCGATGCGGCCCTGCTTGAGCGAGCGCCGCAACTCTTCGCGCGAGAGCGTGCTCATTTCTCCTCGTTGACCGCGAAGCCGTTGATGAGGGTCGAGACGACCGATTCGGCGAAGCTGCGGGCCATCCGCTGGACGGCCGGGTCCTCTTCGTTGAAGAAGGAGCGCGGGTCGTTGGCGAACTCGAACTCGCCGCGAAAGACGTAGTTCTGGTTATCGTAGAGGACGCGATTCTCCACCTGGTCGCGGACGGTCACGGCGGCCCTGATCTCGACTTCAAAGATGCGCGCGCGCGTCGGCTGGCCGGGCTTGCTCTTGTCGAGCAGCACGCCCGAAAAACTGAAGCTCCTGATGACGCCGTCAATCACGGCATCCGCGCCCTCGCGCTCGCCCTGCACGCGCAGGCCGCGCCCGCGCCGGATGATTTCGTTAATCACGGCCTCCGTAAAGCGCGACTCGACCTTGTAGCGCAGGGCTTCGTTCTGAAACGCGGGGACGGCCACGGTTCGGATGCGCGTCGGCAACTGGTTCTTCGTCACCGGCTTGTAGCATTCCGCAAAGCCTGTCACGAACATAAACATCGCGGCGAACGCGGCCGCGCGCCAGATTTTTTGCACAGGAATCATTCTCCGTATCCAGATTGGGTGCTCTTTCAGCAGATTATCACATCACACGGACAACGGCAGCTTTGAAGGGAGCTTGATGAGATGAACCGGCCCGCGTTCGTGTCAGGCGCGCCCCACGCCCACAGGCTTCAGTCCATGAGATAAAAAAAGGGCTGGCCGCCGCTCAAACGACGCAACTCTCACTTGAATGCTGCGTCGTTTGACTGGCGGCCAGCCTTTCTGAACCGCAATCATCGCGTGTGAGTGAGACGCCGGGGTCGTTGCCGTCAACACCTGGTAAGGCTCTGACCTTTGACATGCCTGACGGCTTCTCTCTGGCCTCACCTGGCCGGGTCCAAAGCGACAATCAGTTTCCTGGTTTCTCCCGGCGCGAGGCGCACGGCCTTTGTCGTTCGATTAAGGCCGCCGTAATGCCAATCCCGATAGCCGGGCGCGGACACTTCGATGGTGAAAGGAACCGTCGGAACCAGAAGCTTGAATCCTCCTTTAGCACGACCGCGGTCGTTGATTCCGGTCCGAAAGAACTTGCCCGCATCGTCCACACGACGGAGCGTGATTTGTGCTGTCTCGACCGGCTGATTAGTCCGGCTCCCGACAACCTGTCCAACCAGCCATGCCCCTCTGTGGCCCAGGTGGACCGAGACATCGCGGACAACCTGGTTCTCATTGACGCTCACATAGGGCTCAAGCACAGAATCGTCGGAACGGAAAGCCGAGTCGGTCGGAGCATAACCGGCCTCTTCCTTGGCGGCGTGCAATTTGTAGGTTCCGGGGCCGAGTCCTTCAATTGTGAACTCGCCATCCTGATTGGTTTCAACCTGTGGGCGGGTACGATTGATGACGCCGACCGGCTCGACGGAGACGAGCGCTGCCGGGACAGGCTGACCGTCGGCATCTATCACCCGCCCCGAAATTGCTGCGGACGGAGGAGTTGGGGATTGAATGTTTCCACCGGCCGGGACTCTGACTATAACTGCGCCGGGCAGGCAGACCAATCCCGTTAAGATTAAGCCGACTGTTAATAGTTTGCGCATGACATCACCTTTCATTAAGGTCCTTGCATAGTTCCATCGGCGAAAAACTTCGTTCCCCCCACATACCCGGACGCCGAATCATTTACTTTTATCTGGGTAAAGCGGACGTTGTATTTAACCTTCGCGACTGTGACCGGAGCCCCGCCGTTGGGTGGACACCACTGCCACAGGTCCGGGTTGATGTCAAAGCCGCAGTTGGTCACCCCGGGGGCGGGGCAGCCCGTCCCGAGTGTGTCCGAAAAGAGACTCGTCTTATCAACAATAGGGCTACAACCCGAAGTTGTTGTAACTGTCAACCCACTACAGGAATCGTTGATGGCTCCGCCCGTATTTTCAATCATCGAAGCCTTGCCGACTCCCTTGTTGTTCACATCCACCAGCTTATAGTGCAGTATTCTTTTGATGCCTGCGCCGCCGCAATCCGACTGTTCAAAGAAATCATTCATAACCAACAGGTGATGCGGGGTCGGCACTTTCACAGTCTTTTTAGTCTGGCCCAGGGTTTTATTGCTCGTGTACTGTGAGACTATCACGGGGCCGGGACCGTAGAACGTGTAATCATTATAGGAGCTGATGTTTTGGCCCTCATAGTATGAGTAATTATAAGGGTCGTAGTAGCCGGTCCGGTACTGTCCTTGAGAATAGTAGTTGTAGACGTAATAGGTGGCCAGCAGATAATGCCCTGTGAGCACTTTGTATTCCTGATCGGCGTAAGCATCGGTTTGCGCTGAAACGTCCGCAGTCAGACCGGAAACCTGTTTCTGTTGGATGGCCAGCTGGTTGCCGTTGGCAGCATCAACGATTTTAAGCCCTGCGCCGGTCTGCTGATAGTACGCGCCCGTTTGATAGTCGGCCTGGGTGTGCCCGGTGGCGAGGATGGTTCCCGTCGCATCGTCAAAGTCAATCGTCGAATAGGTATAGGTATTAGGCGTCTGCGCGCTGGCCTGTTGAGGGGCAAGGAAGAAGCACGCTGCCAGCAAGAGCCCCAAAGAAAAGATGTAAAATCTCATTCTCCACCTTCTTTCTCTGAACATTGTGTGGCTGAGAGCCGCGTCGCGGCTCCGACCTCTACGGCGTCGTTTTTGCCCGGCTACCTGGGCAGCGCAGGCTTCACGTCGGCCGCCACCCGAGACTGCACGAAAGTATCGAAGCTGGCGAAGGCTTTAACACCCAAAGCCTGCTGCAATTGCCCGCGTGCCCGTAAGACGATGGCATCGCGCTCCTGCTGCATCGCGAGCAACTCGGGCGGGACGGGCGGCGGCGTCTCCCCTTCCGGAATTTTGCCGTCAGGATAGCGCGCCCGCATGGCATCAATAATAGCTTTCGCTTTCGTATCCTGTTCTGCCACCTTCTGCTCGCAATCCGCGGCGATCAGATAAAGCTGTTGAAATTGGGCGGGCGTGAGTTTGGCGTCCTCTTGAAACCTGCTCAGAAGCGCTGATTTGCCCTTCCCCTGCCGCTCGATTTCATCCGCTTTTTGTTTGAGAAAAACAAGATGATGGAAGAGAAACATGTAAGGAACGTGCTCTGGAAGCGCTGGAGCCAGCGCGGGCTGGCGGGCCTGGGCATCGGCGCGTTGAGCTGGCCTGCTTCTACTGGCGGTCTGACTGTTAAGGGTGAGTATCCCTGTCGCTACTGAAACAAGGAAGAGGGCGGTGACGAGTAGTCTCGAATTCATTTAGTGTCCCTCCGCAGGAGTGAAGTTAGGGAACCGCGTGTTCTTTTGAACGAAGGAGTCAGAGGTTGAGCAAGGGCAACGACCCCTGCTGCGACAAGCGATGTTTGAGGTGGTCTTTATAACCGCCCGGCGGCAATGATGTCAATAGTTTTCCCGGTGGGCTCGCTCGACCAGTGCCTTAAGAGTTAGAAAAGAGACGGCACAGCATTCAAGTGAGAGCCGTGTCTTTGCGGCATTCAAGTGATAGCTGCATCCCGGCGCTGACCGCGCTCTCTCTACCGGATCACGGCCCGGAATGCTTGATGGCGTCAATCACTCGCAGCGTCTGGACGGCGGGGCGCACGTCGTGCACGCGTACCAGGTGTGCGCCGCGCAGGACGGCCGCGGCGACGGTCGCCATCGTCCCGTGAATGCGCTTGTCAACGGTCGCGCCTTCGAGCAGGTGGCCGACGAAGGACTTGCGCGACGTGCCGACGAGGAGCGGGAAATCCGGGAACTCGCGCCCGAGTTGGTCCAGCCTGGCGATCAGCTCGATGTTCTGCTTCTGGCTCTTGCTGAAACCGATGCCGGGGTCAAGGACGATGCGCTCGCGCTCGACGCCGCGCCCTGCGGCCACGGCAATGCTGCGCTGCAAGCCTTCCGTCACCTCCGTCATGATGTCTGCGACGGGCGCGAGCGTGTGCATGGTCTCAAAGGTTCCGCGCGAGTGCATCAGGACCAGTCCGGCCCCTGCCTCTGCGGCGACCCCGGCTATCTCTGGATCGAAGCGCAGGCCCGAGATGTCGTTGACGATCTCGACTCCCGCGCCAAGCGCCACGCGCGCCACCTCAGCCTTCGTCGTGTCAATCGAGAAGGGGATGCCGCGCTTTCCTTTGCCGTAAGCGTTGCAGTACCTGACGAGGAAATCCAGGAAGGGAGCGACGCGGCGAATCTCCGCTTCGGCAGAGACCTGGCTGGCCCCGGGGCGTGTTGATTCGCCGCCGATGTCTATGATGTCCACGCCATCTTCGATCATCCGCTCGGCCCGCGCCCAGGCGCGCTTGAAACTGAATTGGAGGCCGTCTTTGCTGAAGCTGTCGGGCGTGAGATTGATGATGCCCATGACGAGCGTGCGCTTGCCGATGGGCAGCGTGCGCTGTGGTAGTTTCCACTCTAAGGTGCGGGCTTCCGTGTTCATAAGCAAGGGGCGCGCCCGGGGCGAAAGGCAAAGAGGGGAAAAGGCCCTGGACCCTTTCCCCTCCTGCACTCAGACTCTGTTTGCCGCGCCTTCAGGCGGTCGCCGGATTGCTGCCGGTAATGGGCGGCAGAATGGGCTTGAGCGGCTTGGCGACGGGCTCTTTAAGCTGCGGGCGCTCGTCGTCGCCGGAAGCGGGCGGCTGGTCGTCGTCGAGCGGCAGGTTGGCGACGATGCGCCTGATCTGCACGCCGTCGAGCGACTCGCGCTCCAGCAGTGTTTCGGAGAGGCGCACCATCGTGTCGCGGTTCTCTTCGATAATCTGCTTGGCGCGAGCGTACTGCTCCGAGATGATCCGGCGGACTTCCTGATCGATCTTGATGGCAGTGTCTTCCGAAAAGTCGCGGTGCTGTGCGATCTCACGCCCGAGGAAAATCTGCTCTTCCTTCTTGCCGAAGGTCAGAGGCCCGAGGTCCGACATCCCGTATTCGCAGACCATCGCGCGCGCCAGCTCCGTCGCACGCTCGATGTCATTGGATGCGCCGGTCGTGATGTTGCTGAGGAACAGCTCTTCGGCGATGCGCCCGCCCATCAGGATGGCAATCTGTCCGAGCAAATACTCCTTGGAGTAGTTGTGGCGGTCGCCTTCGGGCAGTTGCTGCGTGACGCCGAGCGCCATCCCGCGCGGGATAATCGTCACCTTGTGCACGGGGTCCGCGTTCGGCACTTTGAGGCCGACCAGCGTGTGTCCCGCTTCGTGATAGGCGGTGATGCGTTTCTCTTCGTTGGAGATGACCATGCTCTTGCGCTCAGCGCCCATCAGCACCTTGTCCTTGGCCACTTCCAGGTCCGGCATCGCCACCAGCTTCTTGTTATAACGGGCCGCGTTCAAGGCTGCCTCGTTGACCAGGTTGGCCAGGTCAGCGCCGGTAAAACCGGGCGTCCCGCGCGCGATGACGCTGATGTCCACGTCGTCGCCGAGGGGAATCTTGCGCGTGTGAACCTTCAGGATGCCCTCGCGCCCGCGAACGTCCGGGCGTGAGACGACGACGCGACGGTCGAAGCGGCCGGGACGAAGCAGCGCCGGGTCGAGCACGTCTGGCCTGTTGGTCGAAGCCATCAGGATAACGCCGTCGTTCGACTCGAAGCCGTCCATCTCGACGAGTAACTGGTTAAGGGTCTGCTCGCGCTCGTCGTGCCCGCCGCCGAGGCCCGCGCCGCGATGACGACCGACGGCATCAATCTCGTCAATGAAGATAATGCAGGGAGCATTCTTCTTGCCCTGCTCGAAGAGGTCGCGGACGCGCGAAGCGCCGACGCCGACGAACATCTCGACAAAGTCCGAGCCGGAGATGGAGAAGAAGGGGACGTTGGCCTCGCCCGCGACGGCGCGCGCCAGGAGCGTCTTGCCAGTGCCCGGAGGCCCCATCATCAGGACGCCCTTCGGGATGCGCCCGCCGAGCTTCTGGAACTTCTGCGGCTCCTTGAGAAACTCGATGATCTCCTGCAACTCCTCCTTGGCCTCTTCGACGCCCGCCACGTCCTTAAACGTGACGCGCTTCTGCTGGTTGTTGAGCAGCTTGGCGCGCGACTTGCCGAAGCTCAGAGCCTTGTTGCCGCCCGACTGCATCTGCCGCAGCATGAAAATCCAGATGCCGACGATGAAGAGAATCGGGGCCCAGCTCAGGAGCACGCCCCAGAGCATCCCGTTCCCGCTGGACTCTTCTTCAACGTCCGCCTTCGACTGATCGCTGTTCGGCTTCTTCTCGGCAGCAATCGTCATTAAGTCCGCCTTGTACTTCTCGTTTGAAAGGCTCGTGCGATACTCCACCTTGTCCGTGCCGGTGGCGACGACCTCGCCCTGCTTAATCGTCATCTTGGCGATGTCACCGTTGCGCACCTTCTCGGTCAACTGTGTAATGGAGAGCTGCTGTGCGGTCTTGCCCTGCGGATTGGCGAAAAAGCGATAGAGCAGCAGCGCGCCGACCACTATGAATAACCAGAAAATTATTTGTCTAGCCGTAGAACTCAAAATGTTTCCTTGCCTCCGATGCCGATGATACTCCAAGACGGCATCTTTTGTCGCTCCCCCAACCCTTTTATTTACGAGCAGCGCCGGACGGGGAGTCTGCCTCTCTTGGCTCCGGCGCTGGCGGACCTATTAAGATGCCGCAGGCTGTGCCCGCGTTGCGCTCGGTTTCCCGGAGCAAATCGGTGCTTTCGAGCCCGGCGGCGCTCAAAGTCCTTCACTGCTCGGGTTTACGCGCGAAGGTCGCCAGGTAGGGCAATTCCCGCCAGCGGTCCTGAAAACCCAGCCCGTAGCCGAAAACGTAATCCTCGTGCGTCTCGAAGGCTCGCCAGTCCGGGTCGAGCGGGACGCGCCTGCGGTCCGGCTTATCGGCCAGGACGCAGAGCTTGACGCTCGCGGCCCCGTGCGAGCCCAACTGCTTAATCAGGTATTCCTGCGTCACGCCGGTCTCCAGCACGGCCTCGACGAGCAGCACGTCGCGCCGCGAAACGTCCGCCTGCGTGCTGAAGGAGAGGTCCTGGACCCCGGCGAAGGTCTGGTGATTGTAGCGCAGGAAGGCCGTCCGCGACGGCACGCCGAGCGCGCGCAGAAGGTCTGCGAGAAAGACGAAACTGTCTTCGAGCACTGCCAGAATGGTGAAGTCGCGCCCCTCGTAAGCCGCCGTGATCTCGGCGGCCAGGGCCCTGACCCGCTCGGCAATCTGAGCCGCGCTGTAAACCTCTACGATGTCATCGGCCATTAAGCCTCCGCTTCCCAAAGGATGCCAAAAAACCGAAAAACCGCCCACGAACAGGAGGCGGTTCAGGTAAACAGGGATTTTAGACAGGCGCGTCCCCTTTTTCAACTATTTAAGATGAAATCGCAGCTGCCCGCGCCTGCGCTCAATGAAACTGCCGCCCGGCAGCAGCGCCACGCGCCCGCCCCGCTCGCCTTCCAGAAGCCTCTCGACGCCGAGCAGGTGCGCCGCCTCCAGACGCCGCAGGCTCCCGCGCTCCTGCGCAATCCATAATCTCAGCGCCCGCCTGCGTAGCGCCGCCGGAGCCCCGGCCAGAACATTTACGTTCACGGATGAGAGCCCGGATGCCCCCTCTTCGCGGGCCGCCGTGAGCAGCTCCGAGGCGGCCGCCGCCAGGGCCGACGCATCTTCGCGCAGGAGCCCGGCGCTGCGTGCCAGAGCTTCCACGATGCGCGGGTTGAAAGTGCGCATCAGCGGCAGGAGCGTCTTGCGGACACGCACCCGCGCGAACCCCTCATCATCGTTCATCTCGTCCGCCCTGAAACGGACCCCGCGCTCGCGGCAGTATCTTTCCGTCCCGGAGCGCCGCGCCCAGCCGAGCAGCGGTCGCGCCAGCAACACTTCGCCTCCCGCCTCCAGAGCACGCAGGGGCTCGATTCCGCCCAGCCCCTCCGCGCCGCTCCCGCGCATGAGGCGCAAAAGCACGGTCTCGGCCTGGTCCTCCATCGTGTGCGCCGTCAGGACAACGCTGGCTCCGTGCCTGGACGCGACCCCTGACAGAAACTCATAACGGGCGCGCCGCGCGGTCTGCTCCAGGTTATCGCCCGTCCGCGCTGCCAATTCGCCGACAGCCGCCCGCCCTAGTTCTATCTCGAACCCTAACTCGCGCGACAATTCGGCCACCCAGCGCGCATCCTCACACGCGGCCGCGCCTCGCAGCCCGTGGTCCAGGTGAGCTGCCAGCAACGCGACCGTCCCCAGCCGTCCTGCCCGCAGCAGCTCGTCCAGGGCCAGCAGGAGGGCAGTCGAATCAGCGCCGCCCGAAACGGCGACGACCACCGGCGCGTCCCCGAAAGGCAGCCCGAGGCGCTTCCATTCCGCCCGGAGCTTCAGCGCAAAGCGGCCCAACCTTAATCTGGCGCGTCCGGCGCTGTGCGTCGCAGGGTTTTCCTCCGCAGTCTTCATCAGGGCGATTGTCCGGCGCGGCGCGGCATACCGTCAACCGAAAGATGATGTCACTACGAGACGATCATCGTGCCAGTGCCTTCGTCCGTGAAGACTTCCGCGAGCAGCGCGTTGCGGAGCGAGCCGTTGAGGATGTGCGCGCTGCGCACGCCGCGCCGGAGCAGGGCCGTGATGCTCTGGAGTTTCGGAATCATCCCGCCCGTCGCCACGCCGTCGCTGACCAACGCCTCGGCTTCGCCCGCCGTGAGCTGCGAGAGCCGCGTCTGCGGCTCGCCCGCGCGCAGGTAGATGCCGTCAACGTCCGAGAGCAGAATCAGCTTCTCGGCTTTCAGGCGAACGGCTATCTCCGCGGCAATCGTATCGGCGTTGATGTTGAAGACCATCCCGCCGGAGTCTGCTCCGAGCGAAGAGATGACGGGCAGATAACCCTGGTCCAGCAGCACACAGAGCAGGCGCTCGTTAATCTCGACCACATCTCCGACGTGCCCGTAATCCACCTGCTCGCGCGCGCCCGTCTCGCGATTGAGGACCTCCCTCGGCGGGCGGCGCTCGGCGTGAACGATATTGCCGTCAACGCCGGAGAGCCCGACGGCCTCTATGCCCCGATGCCGCAGCGCCGCGAGAATGTCCGTGTTGATCTTCCCGGCGAAGACCATCTTCGCCATTTCGAGTGTCGCATCGTCGGTCACGCGTCGCCCGTTGATGATCGTCTGCTCGACGCCCATCAGCTCGGCCAGCGCGCTCAACTGCTTTCCGCCGCCATGAACGACGCAGAGACGGATGCCGACCTGGTGTATCAAGGCCAGCTCTTCGGCCAGCGAGGCGAGATTCGCGCTGTCCTCGGTCGCCTTGCCCGACAATTTGACGACGAACGTCTTGCCCTGAAAACGCTGAATGTAGGGCAAAGCCTCGCGCAGCAGGTCAAGCCGCAACTGCCTGTCAATCCCCGTTCGCTGCTCGCTCATCTCAACACCTCCCACATCGGTCAATGGTCAATGGACGGACGGTTTGTCTCTTCCTACCATTGACTATTTACCATTGACCAGCCTAGCCATGACAGCCTTTTGCGCGTGCAGGCGGTTCTCCGCTTCGTCAATGACGACCGAGGACGGCGAATCAATGACCGCGTCCGTGACGATGACATTACGCCGCACGGGCA
>DASVWH010000149.1:0-20372 GCA_036389715.1 Pyrinomonadaceae bacterium
TGGCACAGCGCACATCAACGGCATCGAAGGCTTCTGGGGCCTGGCTAAGACCCGGCTCGTTAAGTTCAAAGGGATGCGCCCATCAACTTTCTATTTGCACTTGAAGGAGTGTGAGTTCAGGTTCAACCACAGGGATGAAGACCTCTACCAACTCCTTCTGAAAATCACTAGATCAGCTATCGCTATCTAGTCATGACCCAAAGTTTTTGGGCAGGTGCGACAGTACCAGCGTTGCTGGCCGTATGGATCATGACCGTACCGCTGGCATGTAGATTGACATTGTTTGCACTTCATAGTGAACCTTGACCTTTCTGGCGGGAATGGCTCACAATGAAGTGTTTCTGCCTTGACGTGAGCCAATCACGCCGGGTTGAACGTCCCTGTCGGTTGCTCCAACAACTGATGGGGCCTTAATTTTTATAAAGCCCAATCTTGACAGACGCCGTTGATTTGTTTATAGTTTTTGACACAAAGACTCCCTATAGCCTGTGATGGGGCCGATAGAGGGTCACGTAATTATTGGGAGCCGCCAGTCTTGCACACCGGCGGCTTTCATGTTTTTACATCTCATCCTCCAACGGAAAATGTCTGTTTCGGGCGACCTTTTCTGCTTTACCCTCGTCCTAACTATACCATCAAGCCTTCAGTAAGGCAACAGGTTTTGCCGCCATAAGTCAAAGATATTAAAGCAGTTAAGTACATCTTATTTTGGATAAAGGCTTATTTAGCGTCTGCTTCCCTCGCAACTTCTACCATTCTGACAAAGCCATGTAACTCTCCAGGCAAGTCCATCTCATTATCAACCAACATCTCCATCGTTACACTGAACAGTCCCGTAGCATTTATGACCCTCGCATAACGCAATATCACGAGTAACTGGGGTTCACGCAACCCATTCTCATACTCTGAGATATGTCCTTGACGAATGAGGGATTTATCATACGCCAGGCGTTCGATCATCTCCTCCTGCGTTAAGCCGAGAAACAATCGGATGGCGTGGAGTTTAGCGCCAAGACGTTCTGGTATGTAACGAGCAGCGCGCCCCATCAGTAATTACCTCCTAACAGGGAGCGGGCCTCGTTGCTTGATATAAACAGCTCATATCCTATTTGGGATAAATTTGGGTTTACCTTGTTCGGCCTGCCTGAATCTTCTTCCAGATGCCGAACTGTGCTCATCATTTGTCGTCGTGGGCAACACTATTGAGGATATGAGGTACGGTCTTGATCCCCTACCGAACCGGACAAATTTATATCCAAGTAAAGAGCTGGCCGCTTTTCAGGTCATTAGGCGGTTGCCGGTATCCTTACCTTTCCCCGGCCCTATCTCTCCCCAGATTTGCTGGTAGTTTCTTCGGAAGATAGAGGCTATCGTCCACGAGAACTTCCATCGAAACTCCTGCGATCCGCGCATATTCCAGCAAGACCAGCAACGTCGGCTCACGCTGGCCGGTCTCGTATCGGCTAATCATCCCCGGTTGCGGTGGTGATTTTATACGCTTGAGGCGATCAGCCATCTGCTCTTGGGTGAGACCGAGCTGTGTTCTGATCTGAAGGAGTTTCGCGGGTAAACGCTCTGGCAGCGGGCGTCGCGCTTGTCCCATCAGAAGTAACCTCCTGACGGGCATCTTCGTCCGCCTTCTAATTCACCAGTCGGCAGCTTGTTTTTGCTGCCAATTGGCAGTATCTTGTCTTTATTCTTGAGGGCTGCCCGGATTCTTGAGGGCTGCCCGGAAAGTTCTTCTCTTCCAAACAACCGAACTCATCCTTTAATTGATGAAGCCGCTGTAAGAGCGCATGGTGTACCAGCAATTTTCAAGGAAAGCAGGCGCTTTTATATCAAAGGGTAGGGCTTCACGTCACCTATCCGTCGGGCTTGGAGATATACAATGAATAAGCTCTCGCGCCTTTCCCTCGTACTGCTTTTACTCATAAGTGTTATCGCTGCACAAGGACAAAGCACCAGCGTTAAATCCAGAAAGCCAGAACCGCGACAGAAAGGGCAGATAGCTTCTCAAGCGCCTGCGAAATGGTACACCTTCACCAGCCCGGACGAGGATTTCACTTTAACGTTTCCAGTTAAGCCCACACGTCTTCCTGACGTGCAGACTGAATCAGCCATCGTCAGGCATTACGGTGCTGAGACTACGGATATTTATTTCGACCTTAACTTTCAAGACCTACTGGTTCCAGCCGACGACCCGGCCTACAGCACCTTCGGGCCAAGATACGAAATAACGCGGGCGCAAAATGTAAGCAGGGACGGCTCGCGCGTGATCGGCCACAGGCGAGTCGCCGCGAACGTCTCAGATATGGAGCGATGGCAGGCGCCAGGCCAGAGGGACAGGTATATTCATCTGCTCACCCGAAGCATTGTTCATAATGGGCGGTTGTATCTTTTAGGTTGTTCGGCGCGTCCGTTCAATCAAGAGGTTGACAAAAAGGTATGTCGTCGCTTCTTCAACTCATTCCGCATTATCGGAGTTCCACAGTAGAGATGAGTTATCGGCATTTCTCCGATGCTAAAAGATCGGATTAACAACAGCACATAATAGTTCTTGACATCAATCGCTCACTGTTATTGATGTAGGGCTACTTCGACGTTCTTCTTTTATTTGTTCTCCTAGAATTTCTTGGGGACGGTCGCGGGCGTGAAGGAGTGTTTTCCAAGTACCACTTGAGGAGTGGTCTGGCCTTTCTACAAGCGTCTGCATTGATGAGGACTGTGCCTTCGGACGTAGCTATCTCAACGAGATTAGCGTCGGCAAACTGTGCTAGCTGGGAAGGCGTTAAGATGAAATAATAGTCTGAGACAAGGTTTGTGCCGGTAAGACTCCTTTCATCCTTTACGCTCCGCATTCCACCAGCCAGAATATTATTCTGGTACTGAGTTCTTATTCTGTTATCTATGATTACCCAAGAGTGAGTGCCGGAAGCCAATGTATCAATATCTCCCGCCCCAATCATTTTAGCGCCTACAATACCAATCCCGACTGTCTTAGGATTTGAGTCTGCCCCTTGAAAGCTGGTTACAACTTTTAGAGTCGCAGAGACAATACCGCTCTTCTTTCGCCGGATTTGAACAGGATAGCCTTCGGTAAATATGACTGACATATTTGAAAACCGACTATAGTTTCTGGTGAGTTCCGGGTATCCTTTAACAGAATACGACTCAAACTCCTGCGCCGCAGCCGTCCCTCTCAAAAGGCATAATGAAGCCATCGCAGTAAAGACGAGCAAGAGTTTTCTGAGGCCGTGTTTTCGCATAGTCTCCATCTCCCTAATAAACCATATTTCCTATTCTTATTTCTCGACGATGACAACGTAGCCGCCGCTGGCGGGCGTGAGAATCGAGTTCACCTTCAAGCCCTGCCTAGAAGCTTCATCCAGCGCATTCAATAAGCCGGTCGCGGTGAGACCTATTGAGCCGCCGCTGCCGTCGAACTTGATACCACCCTCGTTATCAATTGAGCCAACTATGTATTGCTTCTTAGATTGGGTCTGGATAGACGAAGCAGGGAAGAATGATTTAATGAGTAAGCCCCACATGCCGAGGACAAGTAGGATGAGAAGGGCTTTCGTGAGGCCGTTTGAGTTCTGCACAGGTTCTCCTTTTGTTTTATCGCTAGAGCGAGCGTGAGGCTAACGAGAGAAGGCACTCATTAGCAGGATTTGTAAGGGCCGGACGAGAGCAAGATATTCCGGCCTCGGATGGATGTCAATAGTGGTGTGAAAAGTCGTAGGAAGCTAAGGCGGATTCAGCGCGTCAGATGGAAGAGGTCGTTAATAAGGCCAATTGAATCACATAAAGGCTGCTTGACCACCAAGTATAGGAATTTTCACAAGATGTTGTGGTCAGGCCATTTTATCATTGCAGATTCAGGTCTCTATGGTATAGTGCGCCGAAAGTGAAACAGGTCTCGCAGCCGAAGCCACGAGACCTGTTTCGAGTCCCTTTCTTGTTACGGGGCGGGCAGATGCAGCCGGTGGCCTTGAGAACCGAAGGCTAAGGGTTTGAGTCCCTTCCGCTCCACACCATTTCAAAGAAAGGGGTAAAACATCAGTGATTAGGCTTAGAATCCATAACCACTGTGCCGATAAAGTAAAAATCACCGTCGAAGTTGACCGGGACGGTAACATCACCATCGGCATTAAGCCAATGTAAGGGTTCGCACCCTTACAGCTTTGACCAGGGGCGGCATCAATGTCGTCCCTGGTTTTTATTGCGCTTAGTAAGTATTAAACTCCGGCCTCCACCGGAAAAGTTATCGTCTGCATCCTCTGGGTCTGAGCACGTCCCTTCGCTCACGAGGGTATCAAAAATCAATACCCTACCCTGGGGCTGACATTCTATAGAAACTACCTTTAGAAAGTAAAGGTAATTATGTAACGAGCGTTACCCCATAGGAGAACCTCTTTAGGAGGAATCACAGGGTATTATGTGGGTCATACTACTATTGGGTGGATAATACCCCTTACTTGATGCCTGGCCCTTCAAAGAATTATGACCCTCTTACCCATACCCACCCTATGACCCATTATACTAAGATGCTTCCTCTGGCGTAGATCGAAGACTGCTCGTGGTTGGCTCATTATTTTGCGCTTTAGGCTCTGGTGGGTATTAAATGTCGAGGGTAATAGACAAGAAACAGCGTGAACGCTGGCAGCTCGAAACATTTAGGGCCAGCTATTCGGACTTCCCCCCTGGGAATATCACGCCGTCCGAAGAACCGGATTTCTTAATCGAGAATGATGGGAAAGTCATCGGTATTGAACTGACTGGAATATACAGGCCGCCGACGGCTGATCGCCTCCCCATGCAGGCTTCTGAAAGCCTGATGAACCAGGTGGTCGAGAGGGCACGGGCCATTTACGAGGAAAGCGGAGGCCCCGCCCTCTGGGTCTCCGTACTCTTCAGTTCCTTCCCTCAACTACGGAAGTCACAGGTGTCAGAGCTGGCCGCCAAACTCGCCAGAATCGTCTCCGACAAGAATGTGAAGGTCGGAGGAAGCGTTAGGATTGAGAATGATTGGGAGGACACGGATTATTTCCCGGAGGCGTTCTACACGATCAACATTCGGCATTCCGCCAGTCTAACCAAAGGCTTTTGGAGTGTGCCGACGGCGGCCTTCATACCTCAGTTAGCCGCCGACGATATTCAACAGACGATTGATAAGAAAGATACTCTGTGCCCTACTTATCGAAAGAAATGCCAGGAAGCCTGGCTGCTGATAGTTTATGGCTCGGCGCTCTCCTCGACGTTCGAGATGCCGAACGATGTCCGAGAGCACGAGTATAGGTCTAATTTTGACCGCGTATTTATGTGCGACGTTTTCTCTCAGGTAACTGTGGAGTTAAATATCGAAAGCTGAATTACAT
The DNA here is from genome assembly GCA_036389715.1 of Pyrinomonadaceae bacterium. Lineage (GTDB taxonomy): Bacteria > Acidobacteriota > Blastocatellia > Pyrinomonadales > Pyrinomonadaceae > DASVWH01. Next base: position 5,379 of record DASVWH010000149.1, read on the forward strand.
TACCGGGATGCGCGTAGGGTAGGTAAGGTATAATCAGCGTGAAAATCGCGTAGTAGATGGAGGCTAAGTAATGTTGCTTGATGGTGCTGATATGAATGAGTTGCTCGTAACCATAGCAGAAGGGGCGATCCTACGTAAATTCGATGCTCAACCTCACAATCTGGGACGGTTCAGAGATGATGGAAGCCTGATTGATTATCCAGAGCGCCCGGTTCTTAATGCGCTCCTCAACTTGGAATTCGTTAAGCCTAAGCAAGGGCCTGTCGCTAATGGCGGAGAATTTACAGCGTATAAGCTTACTGATAAAGGCTTGCGTTATGTGGAAGTGAGAGGCCGCAATATGGCAAGTATCAATGAGATATTCTGGGCCATTGTTCATGAGCATGATAATTCTAACAATGTCTATTTTTATATTGGCACAGCAGCGCCTGACCTGTCTCGATTGGTCGAAGGTAATTTTGATAGCGGAGATAAGATTACGATTACCTGCCATGAGATAGACAGTGTTCCTTCTAACGCGCTTTTGCTTCAAGACGATCAATTAAAGTCATAATAAGTGGCTGAGGCTTAGATCAGGCAAAGCATTAGGTATTTCTAACGGATGAAAAATTATCCCGCAACAACCGCATTGAAATATTATGGCAGCAGAGAAATCAAATAATGTTGATTTACAGGAGGGTATTCGAGCGTTCCTTTCCCACTATGAGAGAATGCCGGAGGAGATTGAAAGGACCCATAGCCCTTTTTGGAATGCCCGTTATGAGTTGGCAAAGAATGTAATTTCGCTGGCTTCTGCCTCTTTAGTGCTTACTGTTACCTTCTCCACTTCTCTTACGGGGCCGGGCAAAGTTGGGAATTGGAAGTACCTCTTGATATGCAGTTGGATCGCGTTCCTGTTATCGCTTATTTCGGCAACATCTTCTTTGTGGGTCTCAATAAATCTTAAAACCGTCGCCGCGCGTTTTCTTAATCAAAGCGTGAAGGTCATGCAAGTATTAGATAATCTCGATCTATCAAGCCCAAATCCTACACAAGAGCTTCAGGGAGTAATAAACGAAATACTTGTTCCCCTGAAGCCCATTGAGGTTTGGCAGGGGCGCTTTCTTAACATAAGTCTCATTATGTTTATGATTGCCTTGACGTTGCTAGGGGCGTTTGGGTGGAAGCAATTTGCAGTATAAGCCGGGCTAGGCGCAGGGCCTCGTGTCACAAAACAAGATCAAACCATGATGCTTAGGTATAAAAGTGATTACCCGAATCAAGTCCACCAACTTGTCGTCAGCGTGTCAAGACACCTTCACATAACTAAATCCGGCTACGTCCGGTATCGGAAGAAAGAGTTTGATTTGAACCTCCAGAACGTCGCCAAGTCTGACAGGGAGCATGTAGTTCATTACCTTATTCGGGATCACTTTAGCGGACTGTTTTACGGAGAGGTTTGCTCCTCATCCGATTTGATGCCAGTCGAAGATTTCCTTCTTCGAGCCTGGTCGAAAAAGGATGAATATATCTTTTTCGGGATTCCGTCTTACTTGTCTATTCCCAAAACCGTAAGTACGACATTCCCAGAGGTGCATGACTTCATTCAATCACTCGGCATAGATACAGTAGAGGTCACGAGCGGATTTCAGGGAGGGGTGAGAGACATACGGACGTGGGAAAACTACCTGCGCCAATTAGTCTCAGTGCGGGAAGAAACGAAGCCGACGGAAATACAATCGAGGGCGGCTCGTATCAGCGGGGGCTTGAATAATGATTGGGAAGAGCCGGAATTAAAGATGCGGAAGTGGGCTGACAATATTAAGGAGATAAAGTCGCCATCCGGGGAGGTATTCGTTTTAGGCCGCACTTAATCTACTGCGAGATGCGGAGAGACCGAGAACGCTTAGTCAAAGTCTGCTGCTCGGCCTCGCCGCCGGTCTAACTGCAAATGTGTCAAAGCCCCTGAGCCGGAACGCCACCTAATCTTCTTGATCTTAATTAGGCATAATTTTCGGTCAGAAACTATATTACTCAGTCAGCATATTTCATTTTCGGTCAGGCGCGACTTTTCACTATTTTTCGGGCAAAGTCAGTCTGGGCAGATAAATTTCCTCGACCAACAAACTATTACCCCACCACCGACGGCTTGCTTGACAATTAGACGCGCCGCTTGTTGTAATCAATTTTCTTCCCATGAGCATTAACCTGTTCCCAATTCTCTGAGAGCGAGGAGAGGTGTCGAAGTGCCTGCTGATGAGCTGGTTTATGATTGGAACACGGTCGAGCCTGCGCTCCAAGCGCCGGGTCGTCCTATCGGGTTCGACGATGAGACGCTGCGCGACGGGCTGCAATCGCCGTCGGTGTGCGAGCCGCCCGTCGAGAAGAAGATAGAGCTGCTGCACCTGATGGATGCGCTCGGCATCGAGACGGCCGACATCGGCCTGCCCGGCGCGGGCGGCACACACGCGGCCGGAGTCGAGCGGCTGGCCCGCGAGATAGCAGAGCAGAAACTGCGCATCCGTCCCAACTGCGCCGCCCGGACACACGCCGCCGACATCACCCCGATCATCGAAATCTCGCAGCGCGTCGGCATCTCCATCGAAGCCTGCACCTTCATCGGCTCGTCGCCCGTGCGCTTCTACGCCGAAGACTGGACGCTCGACAAGCTCCTGAAGATGACGGAAGAGGCCGTCACGTTCGCCGTCAAGGAAGGCATCCCCGTGATGTACGTGACGGAAGACACGACGCGCGCCGACCCGGAAACACTGCGCGCGCTCTACACGACGGCCATCCGCTGCGGGGCGCGGGCCGTCTGCGTCTGCGACACGGTCGGCCATTCGACGCCGGACGGTGCGCGCGCCGTCGTCCGCTTCGTCAAGAGCATTATCGAAGAGCAGGGCGAGCAGGTGCGCCTGGACTGGCACGGCCACCAGGACCGCGGCCTCGGCGTGATTAATTCCATCGCGGCCATCGAGGGCGGGGCCGATCAGGTGCACGGCTCGGCGCTCGGCGTCGGCGAGCGTGTCGGCAATACGCCGATGGACCAATTGCTCGTCAATCTCAAGCTGATGGGCTGGATTGACAAAGACCTCTCGCTGCTCGGCCAATACTGCGAGGTCGCGGCCTCCTCCTGCGGCTGGACGATTCCGCACAACTACCCCGTCTTCGGGCGCGACGCTTTTCGCACCGCCACAGGCGTTCACGCCGCGGCCGTCATCAAGAGCTATCGCAAGGGCGACACGGCGCTCGCCGACCTCGTCTACTCGGGCGTCCCCGCCGGGCTCTTCGGCCTCAAACAGCGAATCGAGATCGGCCCGATGAGCGGCAAGTCCAACGTCGTCTACTGGCTCGAATCGCGCGGCCTGGATGCCAGCGAGGAACGCGTCACACGCATCTTCGAGCATGCCAAACAGTCTTCCTCCGTCCTCGAAGAGGGAGAAGTAATGCAGCTGGTCTAAGAGTTAATAGTGAATCGTAAATCGTCAATGGTAAATAGGAAAAGAAAGAGAGGGGCTTCAAGTCTCGGGGACGCGCTTTCATCGATTGACGATTGACGATTCACTATTGACCGTTGGCCATCGACCATTAACTTGATTATGGTTTCTCCTTCCAAGACGCTCGCGCCTGAACGGATTATCAAGGAACTCCTCATCGAGGAGCGGGTGCGGCGTGCTTTTCAGTCCTTTGAAGCCGGAGGGAGAGAGATTACGGAGGAGCAGATAGCGATCTGTTCCATCCCCGCGCCGCCTTTCGGCGAGGGCGAGCGCGCCGCGTATCTCTGCGAGAAGTTTCGCGGGCTCGGCCTCGGCGAAGCGCACATTGATAAGGAAGGCAATTGTGTGGCGCTGCGCCGCGGGCGCTCTGTTTCTCCGCTCCTGGTCGTCAGCGCGCACCTGGACACGGTCTTTCCGCCGGACACTGATTTCAGCGTCCGGCGAGAGCAGGACAGGCTCTGTGCGCCCGGCATCGCCGACGACGGCTGCGGGCTGGCGGCGCTCCTGGCTCTCTTGAGCGCCCTTCAATCCTGTCACCTCGAAACCGAAGGCTCGCTGCTTTTCGTCGGGACGGTCGGCGAAGAGGGTGAAGGGAATCTGCGCGGCGTGCGTTATCTCCTGACGGAGAGCGAGTGGGCCAAACGCGTGGACGCTTTCATCAGCTTCGACGGCCCCGGCGTTGAACGCATCACGCACGCGGCGCTCGGCTCGCGTCGTTACCGCGCCACGCTGCGCGGGGTGGGCGGACACTCCTGGGGAGATTTCGGCGTCGCCAATCCTGTCCACGCGCTCGGTCGCGCCATCGCGCGGCTCGCTTCCTACCCCGCGCCTCTGGACCCGCGCACGACCTTCAACGTCGGGCACGTAGAGGGCGGCGCCGGCATCAACGTCATCCCGCGTCAAGCCTCGATGGATGTTGATTTGCGTTCCGCTTCGGCCGAAGAGCTGCGTCGCCTGGACGCCTACTTCCGGCGCGCCGTGCGTGAGGCCGCCGAGGATGAGAACGTGGCGCGGCGTCCGGGCGAGCGCCCGCTTGAGCTGGACCTGAAACTGATAGGCGACCGCCCGAGCGGCGAGACCGCGGCGGACTCTCCACTCGTGCGTCTGGCGCAGGAGGCGACGGGCTTCTTCGGCTACCGCCCGCGCCTCGACCGTTCTTCGACCGATTCAAACATCGCCATCTCGCTCGGTATCCCCGCCATCACGCTCGGCGCGGGCGGCTCCTCCGGCAATTCACATACGCTCGATGAATGGTTCGACCCGCGCGGGCGCGACGTAGGGCTCAAGCGCGCCCTGCTCGTCATGCTCGGGATAGTCGGTCTCAGGAAGACTGATTGAGAGCGTTCAAACTTAGAAGACGGATTGAGAGCGGGCGCTGGTCTGCGAGGCGCTCACGCAGGGCGTGTGCCCTGCGTGAGCGACGAATCGCAGGCGCTCTTTTCATGACATAAGTCTAATGAATGGCTTAGTTTAGAGGGATGGTGACGGTTGTCGTCCCGGCTTTGCCGGCGGGGAAGCGTTTCTGCCGGGCGATGCGCTGGGCCGTCCCGTCGCCGCCTGAAATCTGCGTCACGCGCCCCGCTTCGTCGTAGCTCACCTGGACAGAGACCATCTTCGGGCCCTGCTTGGGGGGTTCCGGTTTCCTGGCCGCGTCGGGGTTCGCATTCGCGGGCGGCTGGACCGTCGCCGATTGCTTCGCTGCGCTGGCTCTCTCCTGTGCGGCCAGGGCGCGCTCTCTGTCGCGTGCCTCGCGTGCGCGCCGCGCGGCCAGGGCGGCCGGATCATTGGCGACCGGCGCATCTACCGGCGCGCCCGTTTCAGCCAGGGCGGCTGTCTCTGCCTGAGCTTCAGCCGGGCCGGCCGGGCTTTCGCTCGAAGCACTCACGGCCTGCTCTGCGGGCCGGGCAGCGGGCTCGGCTGCGACCGCGCGGGGCTTGCTTTTGTTATACCAACCGGCAGGGACGCCGATTACTGCGACAATGCCGATAATCGCCGCGACCACCGCGCCGTAGACCATCACCCTGCTTTTTCCGCCGCTCGCGGCAGCGCCGACCGTCATCGAGAGCGGCATCGCAGACGGCTCGGCTTCCGGCCCGGCCTCTGCGGATTCGGCTACGGGCTGCTCCTCTTCGATAACGCGGACGCCCTCGTCCATTAGCTCCGGGTCAGCCGGGGCCGACTGCTCGCAGTCCATCTCGGGCTCGCTCGGCTTAATCCCTTCGTCCAGACGGCGCAAGCCCTCCAGCGCAACCTGCACCCAGGGTTGATGAATGGTGCGGCGCTCCGGCGGGAAAGATTCGCTGAATTTGAAGGAGGCGTTGGCCAGGGTCAGCGAGTAGTAGATGGCTTCGACGCCGTTGAGCGAGCCGATCTTGGCGTCCACGAGGTCGCCGCGCTCAAAGTAGAAGTAGCCGGGCGCACGTTCATAGGCCACCTTCAATCGTCCGGTCTTGCGTTGGTTACAGAAGAACTCGATCAGTTCCGCCAGTGAGAGATCGCTCAGTTGCCCGGTCAGTGACATGTCTATTCCTCTATCTTTGAAGGTTGGCCCTGCACGGCTGCGGGGATGGCGGCGCGGCAGAAGGGGCGTGCGGCGGCCCTTTGCCGGGACCGCGCGCACTCTCGATAATTCAGTTACTGAGTGAGTGAGAAGTTATAGTTGATCTGCCCGGAGACCTTCACGGGCTGGCCTGAAAGCAGCGTCGGGGAGAAGCGTGCGCCCTGTGCCGCCTGGACGGCCGCGGGCTGTAAGAACGGGCTGCCGCTGATGGCCTTGGCGGCGATGACCTTGCCCGCTTCGTCTATCACGACCTCGACGACGACCAGGCCGGAGGCGCGCATGTTCTTCGCATTGGGCGGATAGGTGGGCTTGGGCAGAACGGCCGCCTTGCCGTTGAGCACGCCGCCCGAGACGGGCCTCAGCAAACGCTTCGGAGCAGGCTGGGCCGGGGGCGGCTCCTCATCCAGCTTGACCGCGGAACTGTTGACCGTGCTGGGGATACCGGCCCCGGTGGCCGCCATCCTGAGCGCGGCGTCGGCGGCCGTGACGCTGGTTTTGATGAGGGACGCGCCCGCGGGCAGCGTCGTCGCGGGTTTACCGGCGGCAGCCGCAGCCGGTTTGGCCGTGTTCGCTGCGGGCGCGGCTGCGGGCGCGGCTGCGGCCTGTGCCGGAGCGGCCGGTTGGTTCATCCTGGCGAGAGTCGCTTCGTCCAGGTAATAGCTGATGGTCCGGTACGTCACCTCCGTCGGCTCGAAGCTCAGCTTGCCGCCTTCGAGCACGGCGACGGACGTGGTCATCTTCGTCCAGTTGCCGAAGCTGTCGAACTCGTAAGTGTAGGTCTCTTTGCTCATCAGCGAGCCGTCCGTATTGAGCAGCGTCATCTCGACGATGTTGCCCTTGTCGTCGTACTTGTAGACCTCCTTGCCCGTCAGCGTCGCGCCGGGGACGGGGAAATACGCGCTCTCTATCTTGGTTCCCTTGATGTCGTAGGCTACAGATTCCAGGACGGCGCGCTGTCCCTCCGTCGGCTTGCCGCCCTTATTCGAGAGCTTCGCCGTCTCTGTGCGAACCCGCCGGACAGGCCCGGCCAGCCCGTCCTGCTCCCTGTCCGTGCTTAAAATCGAGGCGAAAAGGTGTGCGGCCCGCGACGGCCCTATCGGGTTCGACGGGTTGGCCGACACGTCCAGGGGCAGACCGAGCGTGCCGACCAGAAAAGTCAGCGCGAGGATCAGGTTCATTCGTCTTAACATAGACTTAACTCCTGAAATCATTCCGGCATGAGTGGTAAAAAGCAGCGTGAGTGTGAGTGCGGGTCCAGCGCAGCGCCGGACGGGGCCAAAACGAAAGCTCTCGGAGACCAACCCTGCTGACCCGCAGGACAGCAAGAAAATATTACATGGATTAACTATGTTTGTCTATACTAAACATAGCAAGACACCGAGGATTGACTAAATGTTGATTAAAAGCAGGGTGGTTACCGCTCCGTTTCCCTGTAGAGGGCCAGGAGCGCGGCGATGGCGTCTATCGTCCGCGTGCCCGCCGCGTCCCCCGTCGCTTCGTTGCAAATGATTGAAAAGGCAAGGGGTTCGTCGTCCGCGGTGGTGGCGTAGCCGGAGAGCGAATTGATCTGCGAGAGCGTGCCCGTCTTGGCCAGGATGCGCCCGGCGGCCTCCGAGCGGAGCCTGTACTTGAGCGTTCCGTCGCGCCCGGCCACCGGCAGCGAGTCGCGGAAAACACCGGCAGAAGAGACTTTAGACATGGCGACGAGCATCCCGGCCGTGGCTTCGGGCGTCACCAGGTCGAGGCGCGAGAGGCCGGAGCCGTCGTGCAGCGAGAGCGTTTCGGTCGAAATTCCGGCCCTTTCGAGCCAGAGGCGAATCAGGGCCAGCCCGGCCTGATCGTCGGCGCGGTTACGCCTCTGCGGCTCGTCAGCGTCTGGGAGGGACGCGCGGCGTTCCCTGCCGAGCGTGCGCAGGATCAGCTCTGCGTTGAGATTGATGCTCTCTTTATTGGTCAGGCGGACGAGCTCGCCGAGCGGCCTGCTCGTAACGAAAGCCAGCTCGACGGCGTGTTCCGGGTCAACCCTTGCCGTCCGGTTGCTCTCGCGAGCATCAACCGCCCGTGTTTGACCTTCGACGGAGATGCCGCGCGCCTTGAGTGCGTCGCGAAAGAGGAGCGCCGCCCAGAGGGCCGGTCTGTGAATGGAGAGGCGTGCCGTGACGCTGCCGCCGCCAGCGGGGAAGTCGCCCCAGACGCGCAGCTCGTTATCGGAGAGGCCGCGTGTGATGCCGATGGTGGCGGGCCGCCCGCGCTCGACAGTGCCCGTGTCATTCTGGAGCTGAACGTAATCGGTGGCCGGGGTGAGCCTGACGGCGGCGGCCTCGCCCGCGCTTTTATTCGGCGTGACGGCAACGCTCAACTGGTTGCCGTTGATGGTCAGGGCGCTGACCTCCGCGCCGAAGTACCATTGAACGTCGTTCCAGAGCCAGCCGTCGCCGAGCGGCTCGCCCCGTAAATAGCTCTCGTCGCCGATGATGTCGCCCCGCACCTGCCGGACGCCTCGCCCGTAGAGTTCGTCTGCCAGTTGCTCCAGCGCGGCGGGGCGGTCGTCCTTCTGCTCGCGCGAAGAGAGGTCCGGCGCGCCCCGCCCGTAGAGGGTCAGGTCGCCCCTGATCGTGCCGCTCGCGTCCGGGGCCCCGTCCGCGAGAACGGAGGTGCGCCAGCGATAGTCTGCGCCGAGCAGGTCGAGCGCCACGGCCGTCGTGTAGAGCTTCATGTTCGAGGCGGGCGCAAAGTTGCGGTCGGCCTCGCGGGCGTAGAGCACACGCCCGTCGCGCAGGCTGGTGACGAAGACGCCCCAGCGCGCAGAGGCCGCGTCACTCTCGTCAATCGCGCGGTCTATCCTGCGCGCCAGCTCCCTGGCGGAGGGCGAAGTGGCGAGCACAAGTGCAGCGCGTTCACGCCTCTGCGGTCCGGCGGGTGTTTCCTCTGCTGCCGGAGCTTGCCGGGCCGGGGCCACGCCCTGCGCGCGCAGTTCGAGCTGCGGTCTGGAGAAGGCCAGGAGGAAGGAGAGCAGCAGCGAAGCGAAAATAGTGGCGGCCAGAACGGGCCGCCGGATGTTGTTCCTGTTAGCCATCTCTTAATCAATACAATGAAGTGCGGGCGAGATTCAAATGCAAAGGTCCAGGGGAGTGAAAGTAAGGCGGGCTGCGCGGTCGCTTTGTGCGAGCGGCTCTGCCCCGGCAGTCATCCGGTCAGCCGGTGAAGAGAGTCGCCGTCCGCCCGCTGGCGAGCAGGGCGCGCGTGCCTTCATAGACTTCGCCGGTCGGCATCTCGCTAATCTTGTAGCTGTAGATGATGCGGTGGCGCTCTTCGATGGGAATGAAGCTGTTGGGAGTCGGGCGGTCGAGCAGTACGACGACGGAAGTGCCGACGGCCGTCGCAATGTGCATCGGGCCGGTGTCGTTGGAGACGAAGACGGAGAGACGCGCCAGTGCGGAGGCGAGCTGCGGGATGGTCAGGCGGTCGAAGATGATGACCGAGCGCGGGAAGGCCGCGCGCATCTCCGCGACGAGCTGGCGTTCCTCGGGCCCGGCGAAGAGCAGAATGCGCACGCCGTCGTTGCGCGAGAGACGCTCTGCGAGCTCGGCGAAGCGTGCGAGCGGCCAGCGCCTGCCGGGATGGCCCGCGCCGGGAAAGAGCCCGACGAGCGGCGCACCAATATTCGCCTTCTCCTTCTTCAGCAGCTGCTCGATGACGGCGTCGTCTTCGGGGCGCGTGCGCAGGTGCGGAATGCGCGGCGCGTCCCTGATGCCGAGCGGTATCAGCACGTCCAGATAACGATCAATCGCATGCTTGGTCGGGCGGTTGTCTTCGACCGGAGGCTTCGGTTGAAAGTTCGAGAGCAGGTCGAGCGACCTGCCGGGGCGTCGCGCGTAGAGCCTCTGCGGCGCGCCCGACAGAAAGCCGAGCAGGTTCGTCTCCGAGAGGCTGTGCAGGTCAATCACGAAATCGAACCTGGCGCGCCGCACCTCCCTGACGATGCGCGTGATGCGAAAGAGCGCCAGCGCCTTTGAGCCGTCGCGCAGCGCCACGCGATCCACGACTATCGTCGCGTCCGCATAGCCCGAGAGTTCGACGACGGGCGCGCCCGGCTTCCCGACCGCGACAGTGATGCGAGCCTGCGGAAACTTCTCGCGGATGGCGCGCAGCGCGGGCAGGCTGAGCACGACATCGCCGAGCTGGCCGAAGTCTATGACGAGGATGTTCTGCGGATTGAAGCTCACAATTCTCTGGCGGTGAAACGCCGGTCCGCCGGACCGGACAAACGGCCGCACGCCTTTAAAGCTGCGGCCGACGGCTTACCGGCCGAAGCCCCCGGAATACTGTTGCCGCTGCGGTAAATACCTGGCGCTGCCGAACCCCAGAATCGGGTAGAAGATGAATCCCAGGAAGGCCAGCCCGAGGCCGAATCCCCCGCCTTTCCCGAAATTGTTCGCCACTTCGATTGATACCAGGATAGCAATGATGACGTTGACCAGCGGGATGAATAACAGGAGCAGCCACCACCAGGGCTTGCCCGCTATCCTGAGCAGAACAATGGCATTGTAGATGGGGACGATGCTGGCCCAGCCCGGCTCTCCGGCCTTCGTAAAGACCTTCCAGATTCCGGCAATAACTAAAATCGTCAGCGGCAGCGCGATGCCCAGCCAGACCCACATCAGGGCCGGGTTAAAGTCGGTCGTGTAGCGCGTGACGGAATCCTCGTCCTGAAGCATCAGGAACAGAGGGCTCAAAGCCGCGGGCGCGGCCAGGGAAAGTTGCATCTTGAGAAAATCGAACATCGGAAGTCTCCGTTTAGGGGAATGGATTTTACCTTGCGAATAATGGCTGCGCAGTTCGTGCAGCCCGTCTGCCTGTGCCCGCCGCCGAGCTTCACGGCGGCGCATCTTCGGAGTGCGCCGCAAATAGTACGGACAGGAGAGTTCGGAAGCAAGCTCTATCTGTATCGGGACCGCGCGCGTCGCAGAGACTAAGTCTTGCGCAGGTCGCGGCCGGTCATCTCGGGCGGCTGTTCGACGCCGAGCAGTCCGAGCATCGTCGGCGCAACGTCTTCGAGCGCAGCGCCCTCGCGCAGCCTGAGCCCGCGCGAGGCTTCGTCAATCAGGTGAAAGGGGACTAGGTTGTTGGTGTGCGCCGTGTGCGGCTGGCCCGTCGTCAGGTCAATCATCTGCTCGGCGTTGCCGTGGTCGGCCGTAATCAGGCAGCGCCCGCGCGCGCTCCTGATGCCCTTCGTAATCCAGCCCAGGCAGGTATCGACGTACTGGCAGGCCTCGATGGTCTTATCGAGCTTGCCCGTGTGGCCGACCATGTCCGGGTTGGCGAAGTTGATGATAAAGACATCCGTCTCGTCCTCTTCGATGGCGCGCAGGATTTTGTTCGTCAGCAGGAAGGCAGACATCGCCGGGTCAAGGTCATAGGTCGCGAGCTTCGGCGACGGGACGAGCAGGCGGCGCTCGCACGGGTACTCCTTTTCCACGCCGCCGTTGAAGAAGTAGGTAACGTGCGCGTACTTTTCAGTCTCGGCCAGCCGGAAGTTGCGCACGCCCGCGCGCCCGAAGACTTCCGCCAGGACGTTGGCGCGGTCCTGCTGCCCGAAGGCGATGGCCAGCGGGAAAGTCTTATCGTATTGCGTGAAGCAGATGAAATCCACCGAGGGGCGCCGCGGGGTGGGAAATCCGCCGAAGCCCGGGACGGCGAGCGCATTGGCGAGCTGGCGCGCGCGGTCCGGGCGAAAGTTGAAGAAGATGACGGCGTCTTCCTCTTCGATAACGGCGACGGGCTCTCCCGTCTCGCGCTCGACGACGATGGGCTCTATGAATTCGTCCGTCACGCCGCGCTCGTATGAACGCTTGATGGCTTCGACGGGGTCAATCGCGCGCTCGCCCTCGGCCCTGACGAGCAGGTTATAGGCGCGCTCGGTTCGCTCCCAGCGTTTGTCGCGGTCCATCGCGTAGTAGCGCCCGACGACCGAAGCGATGCGCCCGCACCCGATCTTGCCGGACTCGACCTGCAAGGCTTCGACGTAGCCGTAGGCAGACATCGGCGGCGTATCGCGCCCGTCCAGAAAGCAGTGTACGTAAACGCGCTGGAGCCCGCGCTGCTTGGCCATCCGCAGGAGCGCGTAGAGATGCTGCTGCGACGAATGAACCTGCCCGTCGGAGAGCAGGCCCATCAGGTGCAGCGATTTGCCGCGCGCCAGTGCGCCGTCCATCGCCGCCGCGAGGGCTTCGTTTTGGAAGAACTCGCCCGTCTCGATGGCGTAATCTATGCGCGAGACATCCATCCGAATAACGCGGCCCGAGCCCATGTTCAAATGGCCGACTTCCGAATTGCCCATCACGCCCGCGGGCAGTCCGACGCGCGTTCCAGAGGCTTCGAGCAGCGTGTGCGGGTATCTCTCCGTCAACTCGTCGTAGTAGGGCGTCTCGGCCAGGGCGATGGCGTTGCCTTCGCGGATGGGCGAATGGCCCCAGCCGTCTATGATGATGAGCGCGAGCGGCCCCTGCTTGTTCGTCAAAACTCGTCTCCTTTTTGGTCCTCTCAGCTATCGCCTCGTCGTTCAGCGCCCGGCCGCGCTCGCTCGCTTGCGTCCGCGCCCGGCGCTCCTGGCCTGTGCGGGTTGCTCAAGCTGGTAAAAGGCCGAGCGGCCCGGATAGCGCGCCGCCGTGCGGAGGTCTTCTTCGATCCGCAGGAGCTGGTTGTATTTCGCCGTGCGGTCCGTGCGCGAGGCCGAGCCGGTCTTGATCTGCCCGGCGTTGGTGGCGACCGCCAGGTCAGCGATGAAGGAGTCTTCGGTCTCGCCGGAGCGATGCGAGATGATGGCGGTCCGGCCGTGCGTTTTGGCCAGCTCGATGCAATCGAGCGTTTCGGTGAGCGTGCCGATCTGGTTGACCTTAATCAGAATCGAGTTGGCGACGCCGCGCTCGATGCCTTTCCTGAGAAACGCAGTGTTGGTCACGAAGAGGTCGTCGCCGACGAGCTGGACGCTCCCGCCCATCTCGTCCGTCATGGTCTTCCAGCCGTCCCAGTCGTTTTCGGCCATCCCGTCTTCGATGGAGATGATCGGATACTGCTCGGCCCAGCTCTTCCAGTAGGCGACCATCTCGTCGCTCGAAAGCCTGCGCCCGTCAGACTTATTGAAGACATATGCTTTGCCGTCGTAAAACTCGCTCGCCGCCGGGTCGAGCGCCAGCATCACATCGCGCCCGGCCGTATAGCCCGCCTGCGTAATCGCTTCTAGAATCGTCTCAATCGCCTCCTCATTCGACTTCAAATCGGGCGCGAAGCCCCCCTCGTCGCCGACGCCCGTCGCATAGCCCCTCTTCTTCAGCACAGCCTTGAGCGCGTGGAAAATCTCCGCGCCCGCGCGCAGGGCCTCATGGAATTCAGCCGCGCCGAGCGGCACGACCATAAACTCCTGAAAGTCCACGTTGTTGTCGGCGTGCGCGCCGCCGTTGAGAATATTCATCAGGGGGACGGGCAGGGTCCGCGCCCCGGGGCCCCCGAGATACCTGTACAGCGGAAGCTCAAGGTAGGATGCGGCCGCGCGGGCCGTGGCGAGCGAGACGGCGAGCAGCGCGTTAGCGCCGAGCTTCGATTTCGTCTGTGTGCCGTCGAGCGCGATCAGGGCATCGTCAATCTCCACCTGGTCGAGCGCGTCCATGCCTTCCAGCTCATCCGAGATGACGGTGTTGATATGGCGCACGGCTTTCAAGACGCCTTTGCCGCCGAAACGCTTCTTGTCCGCGTCGCGCAGCTCGACGGCCTCGTGCTCGCCCGTCGAAGCGCCGCTCGGGACGGCTGCGCGCCCAGTCTCGCCGCCAATCAGGGTCACCTCGGCCTCGACGGTCGGGTTGCCGCGCGAATCCAGAATCTCGCGGGCGTTGATCTCCGCAATCAAGCTCATGAATCTTTGCTCCTGCCGCTGTAGATGAGTTTTAATCTTTCTTCGGCCAACTTTACCAAGAGGATGGAGAAGAGTAAAAGCCGCGGCAGCGGGTCAGGCCGTTAACGGCCAATCGTCAATAAGCAGGAGCGTCTCTCTTGCTTCTCCCGACGATGGATGGCTGACGGGATTTTAGTCCTTAGCGCCGTTGCCGGAGGCTTTGGAAGTGACGGTTTCCGCTTCGGCCTCCGCGGTCTTTTCCATGCGGACGCTGATGATGCGGCGGCGCTCGACGCGCTCGACGTGGAAGAGCAGCCCGTCATGTTTGACCACTTCGCCCTGCTGGAGGATGTGCCCGGTGGCGTTCATCAGGAAGCCCGCGATGGTCGTGTAGGTCTCGGATTCCGGCAGCGAGAGCTTGAGACGGCGATTGAGGTCGCGGACGACGAGCCCGCCGTCGAGGATATACGTCCCGTCCTGCTCCTCTATAATCTGCCGGTTGACCTCCTCGTTGTGCTTGTCCGAGATGTCGCCGACGATCTCTTCGAGCAGGTCCTGGAGCGTGATGATGCCTTCGACGCCGCCGTGCTCGTCAACCACGAATCCGAAGTGAGTCTTGGAGGTCTGCATCTGCCTGAGCACGTCTTCGAGCCGCGCCGTGTCAACGACGTAGAACGGCGATTGCAGAACGTGTTCGAGCCGGAAGGTTTCCGGGCGCAGCAGATACGGCATCACGTCCTTGCTCTGGACGAAGCCGATCATGTCGTCGAGCGATTCACGATAGACGGGCAGGCGCGAGTAGCCGTGCTCGCGGAAAGCCTGCGCCATCTCTTCGAGCGAGCAGTTGGTGGAAAGCGCCGCCATGCTCGTGCGCGGAATCATCGCCTCGCGTACCAGGGTGTCGGAGAACTCGAAGACGCGATGAATCAGGCGCTGCTCCCAGGCGCGCAGGTGTCCGCTCTCGCGCGAAACGTCTATCAACTGGCGCAGCTCCGCTTCCGTATAAACGGACGTGTGTTCGAGCGACGATTTGAGGCCGAGCAGTCCGCCGAGGGCCGTCCCCGTCTTGT
>DASVWH010000150.1:0-27766 GCA_036389715.1 Pyrinomonadaceae bacterium
CGGGCTTCCGCGGCTTCTACCTTCTCTCGCTTTTCAAGCTCAACGGCTGCCAGCTTTTCCGCAAACAGCTGGCGCTCATTGGCCAGTCGTTCCTCGGATAACTGCCGCTGCTGCTCTAGCTTCTCCTTGGCGATCTGTTCATCCTGCTCCGCCTTCTTCTGAAGAGCGGTGCTGTGCATGCTAAAGAGAGTCTGGAGCTGCTTGCCGGTTTCGGTCGTTGCCGCGTCCATCCGCTGCGCCATGCTCTCAATAGCTACTTCCATCCGCTCCATGCCGCGCCCTATCTTGCCGATCTCTCTCTCGACATAGACTTGTGAGGCGTAGGTTTCGGCCAGGGCGTCCACTTTGGTCTCCAGCGCGGTCACGCGATCCCGCACTGCCATGAATTCGTGCTCAAGCGGCATCGCGTTGTCTCTCCTGGTTCTGTTATCTGGCAGGCTCCGGGCCGTGACCGAGTTCGAGCAACTTGTCAGCGCCAGTGACCGCCTCGCCCCAGGTAGCGGTAGCGTCGGCGAGTATCTCTTCGCGGGTCTGGCCGCTCTCCCTTATGCGCCGCTCAACCTCCTGCTCGGCGATGGCTACCAACTCGACGGCGAGCGTCGCCGCCTTCTCCTGGCCGCTCAACTAGCCGAGCAGCGGAAGGAGGGCCTGTAGTCTGAGAAACAAGTCCATAAAGTCACCTCCAAAGGTATTACCGGTTAAGAGTCTCCTGAATCGTCTCGACGTGCCGCTGTAGGTCCTGCACGCCGGTATTCAGACGCTTCGCTATCCATGAGGGCAGGAGATTGAAATCGGAGAGCAGGTCGGCGAAGGGCCTGGACACTTCGAGGAAGTTCTTGCGCAGGGCCGAGAGAGCATCGTCGGACAGCTTGCCATCGCGGTATTGCTGGTCCAGAGAGGCTATCAGCGCGTTGAATCTCTGGCCGTTCGTGGCGATCAGCTTGAGCTTTTCCGCCAGGCGGTCTTTCTGCGCGAGCGAGAGCGCGTTCGCTTTGTAGAGGGCTGCGACCGTCTTCTCGGCCGTGACGGTGTCGTGCGCCAGCTCGCGGCTCGCGCCGGCCATGCGGTCGAGCTGTTTGGCGGTCGGGCAGCCGGTCAAGAGTGTGACGCAAAGGAAGAGCGCGAGCGCGGTGGCTATGTTTCTTGAAAACCTCATCACGATGGGTCTCCTGTCTCCTGAGCCTTTGTAGACTCAGTTGTAGTGGTGATGGTCGTCACGGTTGTGGAAGAGTCGGGCTCAGAAGTCCGAGCGGCCCCGTTTGATTGTGCCGCAACGTACTGGCCCATCATCTCGGCCTTCTTCACGCTGACCGCGCCGCGCATCTGGATGTAGGCCTTGGTCAGCCAGCCGGCGATGAGCAGATAAGCGAACGGCAGGAGCTCTGCTATTCGATCAATCAGCCAGCCACGGAGAGCAGAGGCGCTCGGCTGGTTCAGATAGCCGCGGTTTTGCAGCCAGGTGAAGAGTCCAGTAAAGAAGCCGCCGACCAGCCAGGCCGCGATCAGGACCCAGAAGCTGGACGTGCTGGTCCCTGTCTTCGGAATAAGGACTGTCGGAATAGTAACGGCCGGAACAGTAGGTGCGTCTTGAGGCATTGCCTATCCTTTCTCAGCCAGCAGCCGGCTGATTAAAGCGCGCGTCCGAGGTCCCACCTTGCCGTCCTCAGGTAGATGATGCGCGCGCTGGAGCGAACGCACGGCCCGCTCAGTCATGGGGCCGAAGATGCCGTCCACAGCCGAGGAGTCGAGCTTGCCGAGATGGTGGAGCGCGTTCTGGAGTTCGCGCACATCGGGGCCCCGCAGCATCGGAGACGAGAGCCTCAAGAGCCGCGGCAAAGGCTCCAGGGGTAAACCGGGAAGCCCTGCCAGGAGCCGCAGCTCGTCCTCCGAGCCGTTGAAGCGATTACGGTCGACGCGCCCGCGCACGCCCGCGCACGCGCCCTCCCCGGTGTACTGCCAGAACGCGAAGCGGTCCCAGCCGCGCGGCATCTGCGGCTCGCGGCCCCCGTAGCGTGCCACCCAGAGGGGCAACTGCCCGAGAGTGGGTAAGTTGACGTGGGTGTTCCAGAACGGCGTGTAGGTGTAGATGATGGGCTCGCGGCCGGAGAGCACGGTGATGGTCGAGACGAACTGCGAGACCCACCGGGCAATTTCGGGCTGTGACTTTCGGTCGTCGCTCTCGATGTCGAGAACGAGCGGCAGGTCGCCGGCGGAGAGCGGTCCGACGGTGCGCACGAAGAACTCGGCCTGCCTGATGGGGTCCAGGCCCGGATGCCCGAAGTGATATGCGCCGCGCAGCAGCCCCGCCTCCCTGATGCCGGGCCAGTTAAGCTCGAAGGTGGGATCGACGCGACTCAGGCCGTCAGTGGCCTTGCAGAAGGCGAAGCGGCAGCCGGAGCGGGCCACTTCCGGCCAGTCAATGACGCCCTGGTAGCGTGATACGTCTATGCCTTCGATATTTACTGCTGCTGTCATAAGAGAGTTTTGCCGGTGCGCGTGTAACGCGGCCATTATGAGGGAAAGAAGAGGCCGGCCAGCGTGCGCAACCTTACGAGCAACCTTACGAGCACGTTTAATAATTCCCGCTCTTGAGGCGATGGCGGCGCACGTAGAGACGGTTTTTGAACTTGTGGGCCGCGCAGAGCAGGGGCTTTCTGGACCCTCTTTTGCGGGAGAGCTTTGCTCCACACTCCAGACATTCCCCGCGGCGCCGACGGCCACTGCGAAGCCTGGCCAAGCTGGCGGCCTTTGCTTTGTTCCAGAGCCCGGCGCAGGGGCGGCAACGGTCGGACGTGCCGTCCTCGCCTCTCGGCCGGCCGCAATCAATGCAAAGGCCCTGGTCTTTTCTGGTTTGTCGAAGGCTGGCCATTTATCCTCTGGCTTTGTGGGCTGAAGTTTTCAACTCTTCCTTAAAAAACTATCAAGCTGTTCACCCGCAAGAACTTTCGCCGGGTCAATGCCTGCATGGGCGGCAACGGTTTTGTCAAAGCGCCATCAAGGCAACCCAAAATGTTTTGGCTAACCGCTCAGCCGCGGCGCATCGAGCGAGAGGCGGTTCTGCTCGTACTCGGCCTGGAGACGCTCGGTCTCTTGGTCGAGTCTGGGGTGCTCGCACTTTTTCACGCCCCTGGCTCTGCCCTCCGGCGTATCGCCAAACGGGTAGGTGAAATTCTGTCCGCGGCAATCCGGGCATAGGGAAGTATCACGCTCCGGAGTGCCCGGGGCGGCCGGTTTCTTCAGCTCCCGCTGGCGCTTGAGGAAGGCGGCATCGTAAGTCCCCCTGCGGGCTTCGAGTGTCATGGCGTAGCGCTCGGGGAACTTTATCCCGACCATGTTGCCAGCGATGCGGATGCGCTCTTCGTCGCAGAGCTTTGAGCCGTGAGGCGTGGAACACACACACACACAGCCCTTGCCGGTCGCGCGCGCGACGGTGTGTGTGTGTTCAGTGGTTGGTTCAGTACTTGGTTCAGTAATAGAAGGGGGATGCTCATTTTGTCGCCCTTTAGGGTCAGTTTTGTCACCCTTTAGCGGTTCGTTTTGTCGCCCTTTCTCGCCTTCAAAGAGTGGCATTTTGTCCACCTTTGGGTCTGATAAAGGAAGGCATTCTGTCGCTCTTTTCTTTTCCTGTCGTTTCTGAACCTTGGCCCGCCTGATCTCTTCCCTGACCTCCGACCAGGCTCTCTTCTTCACTCCCCTGGAGATGTCGATCCTGTACTCGAGCTCACGCCCGCGCCCTCCTTCCGCGTTGATCACGGGGACGATTAGGCCCCTCTCTTCGAGCTGGCGCAGCAGGCGCTGGACGCTCCTGCGGTCATAGCCTGTCTTCCAGGCGAGGTAGTCCACGCCGGGGTAGCAGTTGGTCCCGTCGTCGTGCGCATTGTCGGCAAGAGCCAGCAGGACCGATTGCAGCTTGTTCGGCAGGTCGAGCTCCCAGACCTGCCCTGTCAGTTTTGCGCTCACGCTTTAACTTCCTTCATGCCAGCGGGTGAAAAATACGTGATAAAACTCTTGCCCCTTCAGTTCCCTGCGCACGCTCCGGCCTCCTCGATGCGGATGGCCGAGTAGGCGGCGTTGCGCCAGGTTCTCTCGCCGTCAACCAAGAACTGGACCTGGAGCGTGTCGTTCGGGCCGACGCGGGCTCGAAGGATTCGCTGGTCGCAGGAGAAGCCGGGGATGCGTGCGTAAACTTGTGCGCCAGCTTTAATGGCTTTATTGATTTCCGTGCAGGTTGTCATCGTTTGCGCCTCGCCTGGTGATAGTCCGGAACATGCTTCGTGATGATGTCGGCCAGGGTTAGCCGGTCAGCTTCGTTCCACCCTTCCAGCCCCATGTAGCCATCCTTGATTCGCCCGTCTATGTAAGTTAATACCTCGTTCACGGCCTTCATTGAGCGCAGCTGCGCCGGCGGGGCGTAGCCGGGCCGGTGAACCGACTGGTGGTCGGCGACCGCCTTTGCCGAGACAAAGGAGCGCGTGCATTTATGGCACTTCATTTCGCCCGATCCGCTTCCTTTATCAGTCGAGCTATGGCACAGCCGCGCCGGTGCTCGACGAGCGAAAGATTAACCTGGCAGTCTGGGCAGATGCGCGGCCTGCGCTCCCATTCGAAGATGACGGGAAAGCACGGGACGAGGCAGATCACCAGCTTCGGCTCCTCCTCGCTCAAGTAGAAGCCTACCCAGAAGTCCCGCCAGTAGAATTTGACCCTTATCTTGAGAATGGCTAACGCCTCTTTCGTTATCAGACCCTAGGAACCTAAAATGTTTTGGAAGTCAGCCTATACAAATCAACCTTCCTTAAAATCCTCTGATCGTCTATACTCCGCTCACTATGGGACACATCGAAACAGGCGAAATCGGAGCACCAGGTATCTGTGCCGGACAAATAGAATCACCAGGAGTCCGCAGCATCTTCACTCCTGGCTTGTTTGGCAACATCGGAGTTCCTGGCATGTTCACCGGTAACATAGAGATGGGGCTGTTCGGCGATATGCAGAACCCTGGCATCTTCACTGGTGACATCGGAGTGCCAGGTATATTCGCCGGACAGATAGGGTCACCAGCAATCAGGAACAAGCCCACTGCTGGATTGTTCGGCGAGATACCGATGCCAGGCATATTCACCGGCAACATCGGGATACCGAGTATATTCGCTGGCGAAATAGAGATGGGGTTATTTGGTGGCATCGAGATGGGCCTGTGTGGCGACATCGAATTCCCTGGCATATTCGTCGGTGATATAGAGATGGGCTTGTTCGGCGACATCGAATTTCCGTAAGCGGGCGCATTCAACGATCTTCCCCTTGCAGCTTCTTCCTGACAGCCTCATCCAAAGGCTCAAGCTCTACGGCCAGACCTGTCTCAGAGGGCCGCTCTTGGTCCACTGCCGGGGCCTTCGCTCGCTCCAAGCTCACGATCACGTACCTGCCCCTGAGAGCTGCGAGCGCCCTGGCCGTCTCGCACCCGCCCTCGAAGATCAACTTGTCGCTGGGGCCTGCGCCGAGCCAGTCTCTGACCGTTGAGGGCACGCGTGCGCGCGAGCCGTTACCCTTGCCGTCGCCGACGAATGCCACCTCTGCTTGTATGCGCTTCTCCTTCTCCGCCATTTAGCCTCCGTAATAGAGCAACACGCCGGCGCAGATCGCTCCGAGCAGCAGCCACAGGCCGAGGCAGTGCCGTCTCTTCTCTCTCGGCGTTACTTCGTGGCCGTCGAATAGCTCAAACATGGTCTCACCTCGACGCCAGCCTTCCTTATTCCTCAGAAGCTCATAGCTGACATTTCACCGTGCCATGTAGTCGGCCGACGCCTTCATCTGCGTCCTTAACGCAATCTCAAATAAGCGCTTCTCTCCATGCCGGATTAAGACGGGTAGGGTGGGCGCGATCAGGCCGATGGCATCGAGAGGGCGACCTTCCTTGAGACAGATTCTCGCCTCCGTCTCGTCCACCTGCGCAAGCTTGACCGGCCGCTCTCCGAAGTAAGCTCGTGCGATCTTCAGGTGCTCGCGCGCCTCATCGGTCCGACCTAAATCAGACAGGGCCACCGCGATGTTGTTCTCCACGTCGCCTGCCCCTTCCATGTCCCCTGCCTGCTGGTAATAGCTGCTGGCTTTGGCGTATTCCGTCAGCGCCCTGCCCAGGTAGTCCGGCAGACTCTCCCTGCTGGCGATCTCTTCATAGGTGATGCCGAGGCCGCTATGCAGCCTGGCCTTGAGGATTTCAGCGGAACAATCGCGGGCGAGCAGGAGGGATTCGAGGTGGATTCTTAACGACTCGTAGAAGTTCCCGGCATAGCGCTCGACCATCGCGAGCAGGTTGTGGCATTCGAGTGAATTATCAACGTCCGACTCGGCGAGAGCGGCCAATCTTTCCGCGAGATACTTTCTGGCCTCTTCGAGCTTCCCTTCCTCGCAGAGACACATGAGGAAGGTGCGCGTTGGCGTCGTTATAAATTCGCGGTTTTTTATAATGGCTAAATCGTCCATAAAAACTCACAATCCGAGCGCTTTAACAATCCGGGCGCGCGCCCATCCCAGAGGAGAGAATCAAGTGAAAAACATAAGAGCTTTGCTTTGCGCGGCGATCCTTGCGGTCGCTGTGGTCGTCTCAGTCCCGGCACACGGGGGCAACATCGAAACCGGGGTCGTCCCCCCGCCGCCACCGCCTGCCGAATCCACCGCCCAGCAATCCGACTCGAACGCGCCCCCGGCCGAGGAGTCCGGGTATCTGGACCTCTTCACGGCTGCGACGATTGACATCATGAGCTGTCTCCTGGCCATCTACTGACGGCCTCTTAGCCCTCACTGCTGGCCACCCTGTACGGCCTCTCGCGCATGGTCGGCGTGCCCCGGTAGCGACTGTCGGCGTCCTCTATCTGCCTGTCCACCATCACCGCCAACTCATGCGCGAGGGTCGCGCCGTTCATGGTCAACTCCCGAAAATCCTTCAATTCGCCGAGGTTCAAGTCCTTCAGTTCCCTGCCGTCCAGGAGGAAATTCGCGTCCGCCGCGCTCTTGATGAGCACCTTCAGCTTGCCGGAAGCCTCCACGTCACAGCCCGCCTCGCCCCTTAGCGCCCGAAGGAACCTGCGCGGATATTCGGCCATCTCAAGGGCCGAGGAGAACTCCACACCCTCGCGCTGCTCGATCTCTTCGATTGCCCGGATTAGCTCACACAAGACGTAGAGGGGCGACGGCGAGCCCGAGCCGAAGAGGCCCATCTCCTCGGTCATCTTGTAGGCCGTGGCCCCGCTCTTCTGCGTGATCTCGGCCAGCAGCTCTATCCGCCGCAGCTTCACGCCGTCGCGCTGCGCGAATGCGCGGCGAGTGACGAGGTTTCCTTGGTTTTCGACGGGCATATGATTCAGAGGCGCTTGATAAAATCCCTGTCTTTTATAATTCCCCTCCGAGTAGGCAGTGGTGTACTTTGGCGTTGCAGGATTAGTTGTGACTGCTCACAAGCGTATTGGGCAACTGCCATCTCGGGGAGGGATTACATTGCGCACTACTGATGCAAGCTACTTCTCCCCCTTGGAGGGGAAAATAGAGGGCTGACTTTTCTTTACGCCGCCCGCGCCGCTTCGGGCTTTGGCTCGCGCCCGATCTGCGAAACATCACAGCCTATATACGCGGCCAACGCTTCTCTGATTTCTTGGTAGACAACTTCCGGGTCGCGCCGAATCACGGCATGGACGCACCAGGGGCGAAAGCTATGCGCACGCGCCCAGCCCGAAATACTGTCTCCGTTCTCAAAGAACACACGTCTTATGTCCTTTGGCGTCAACGGCTCAGGCTTGATTTCCTTATAGGCTTTTGGCATTGTGTTCTAGTCCTTTCTCACTACTTAGTGAGTGAAGTGAAAAGGTATTCCAGATTATATGGAAAGTCAAGGGCTATTTTATCCAAGTGTCAGAACCGGAAAAAAGAAAAGGTCGCCGATCTCAGAAGCTGGATTTCAATACCCTTGGCGGAAGGATTCGCTTTGAGCGGGAACGGCGAGGGCTAAGTACGGAATTATTAGGTAGTTATATAGGCGTAACAAATCAACAAATTTCATTTGCGGAAAAGTCTTTAGCAAAAGTCCCAACTGGAACTTATATGGTCGGAGAGAAAGAAAAGAAGGGCTACTCCGATCAGCTAGTATTTGCATTGGCGCACGAGCTAGGAAAAGATTTTGATGAGCCTGAGATACGTCACCACCTGGACGAATGGCTAGATAGGATGGGGCAGTTGTGGTTTGGAGGCGACGCCCCCGGTGACTCTATGCCGTCTATGCCGCCGCCCACGCCAGGCAGCCAACCATCGGCAGCTCTTATTGTCGGCGGCGATGTTAACGTCGGGAAGGTGGCAGAAGAAGACTCGGAAGACTTTAACGCGCTGCTAAATGAAACCCGTGAGCAGCGCAAGGAGAGGCGGGCGTCTAAGAAACCCAGCAAGAAATCGGGCTGGAAGAAATGATCTGCATCGCCAAAAGATTTAAGAAGTTACGCAGGGGATGGAATAGCCGAACTCTGACGGAGAAAGACTTTTGGGCTCTCTGTAAGAAGCACGGCGTAGAAGTGTACGAGAATAGCGGCAAACACATGAAGTGGAAGGGCGTCTATACTGTACTGGATGGAATACCGACCATTATTATAGACCCCAGATTAAAGGGCTTAGAGCGCCTCTGGACGCTCTTTCACGAACTCGGACACCATCTTTTACACTCACCCGAAACGTGTTTCTTCTCGGACAGCACGGTTCACAAAGCACAGTCAGAAGCCAACGCTTTCGCCGCAATAGCTCTTATTCCTGAAAAGTATGTAAGGCAAGTGCCGCTTTGGGATGTTTACGACGTTGATGAGTTTGCGGCCAAGTTATTTCAGATAAGGTTAGGGGTGTTTGATCTATATAAAATTTAAAGGAGTTCCCTAACATGGACAAGTGGCAGGAAAGGCGTATCCTCATTCTAGGCACTACTTACCCGTCCCACTCCACAAAGTACGTCGAGACTGTATGTACAGGCGGTATCTTTGAAGATACGTTAGAGATGGTCAGACTTTATCCCATCCCGCATAGATACCTTGATCCCGGTAAGCAGTTCCACGCCTTTCAATTCATTAAAGCCAGGGTGATGCGCGACCTCTCCGACCCGCGCCCCGAAAGTTATCGTATTAATGTGGACTCCATTGATCCTCAAGAGATAATCTCACCCAAGCAGCCAGAAGAGCGGCGTAGGTTTTTAGAGGAGTCGCCTCATTTTTGCAGATCAGTGGAAGAGTTGATGGAAAAGCAGGAGGCCAACGATACATCGCTCGGAATAATCGTTCCCGAATCTATTACGGATTGCAGTATTGCACGCAGAAGTGCAACCGAGCGGGAGGAATGGGCAGCTAAAGAGGACGCCCGGCAAAAACAAGAGCGGCTGTTCGGCGCAAAACCTAAGTCCTTGGACTTCCCAGAAGCATACTTCTATGTACACTGGCACTGTAACGATAGCAGTTGTACCGGACACAGGATGAGCCTTCACCAGTGGGGCATTCATGAACTCTATCGTAAGTATAAAGACAAGCCGGACGGAAATGAGAAGGTTATCCAGGCGATGAGAAAGCGTCTGGACCAGTGGGAGAAAGACGTGTTTCTTTTTCTGGGAAACTTCAGAGGCAAGATGTACAACTTCGGGCTAATGGATTCCTATTCAGCCCCCGCCCGACCTAAAGAACAGGAATATAGCCTTTTTACGTAGTAGGTAAAAAGTCTGGAAACAAAAAGGCTGTTTTAAGTAGCGATCCTTCCTGAGTCGTCTTCTGTCTTCTGTGATTGATCGGCGCGGTGAGCGGCAAGTGCACAGGCTCAACACTAACATCCATCTCTATTAACGCATCAATCAAAACCGATCTATGGCAGTGTTGCGGGTTTCGCTCGTAACAAGTCAGGCAAGCTGGCCTATCCGCTTCGGACGCAGATTTCACAAGAGCGTGCAGCTCGCTTACGCAGCCCGGCTTCCCCTTAATGTGCTCCCGGTAACGGCGCAGGCATTCATCGGCAGTAAAAACGTTCTTACGAATTGCAGAGGGATTACCAGCCGACTGAACATGGATGTAGTCAATACCGGCCATTGCTAAGCCGTGGTCCATCTTTGATTTTATGAATTCCGGCCTCTGACTCCACGCCTTTTCCCTGACATCAAGAACCACCCCTACATTAAAAGCCCGAAGTATATCTACGTAGGCTTCCAATCCTAATCCCTCATAACCAAGCGTATAGATTCTCATAGGCGTCCTCAAGTTTCGGCGTGCGGCCGCGCTATTCTAGCAGACTTACGCCTCCCGCAAGCCCACTAAATCAGGCTCTAAAAATAATTCTCATTCTAGCAAAATAGTGCTTGTGTTTCCATATTATCTGGAATATACTCACTGACAGTTGAGTTAGTCAGGGAGACTACACAGATGCAAACGCCTCGAATCAGCCAACTCGACGCCAACGGCACAGCCGAACTCCTTGCCTGCGACTCTCCTATGGACGACCCGCACGAGCATGAACTCGAAATCGCCTCCACGACCGTCATCATGCCGGACGGCCTGGCCATCACGATCTACGAAGGAGCGCGCACGGATGAAGAAGCGTAATCCCCTCAAAACAGCGCGGCAATCAAAGCCCTATTCGCTCATGCTCGCCCAGCGCGGCATCCCAGTCACCCTCGTCGGCGCGGACCTCCAGCCCGAGACGGCCGACTGTACGGTGGACTGCCTGGACCTTCGCACCGGGCAGCGCCTGGCGGTCTCAGAGAGCCAAGCCTACGTAGCCCTCTACAACTCCTTCTGCCCGCTTGCCGGGCGTCCGATGCCGGTCGTCGTGCGCGAGCTGCTGGCCGAGGGAGTCGTCCTGGCAAACACGAAAGGCTATTTCTGGATGCAGAGCTGCTGGTTAAAGCGAAAAGCGGCGGCGCACAGGAAGGCGGCGTAAGAATCAGCATGAGTGCCTGGATGAATTCACTAAAGCTCCTCTGCCGGAGATTCCTGCTCGAAAGGCCCGTGCGCGCCGTCGAGCTTGAAAACATCGCCCTGCGCAACCGCGTGGAATGGCTCCGCGGCTCGCTCACGGAGATTCGCCGCCGCGCGCAGAACGGAGCGTCGCCGCTCAGCATCGCCTCAGAGACCCAGTGGGCGCTCGACACCGACGCCGAGCTCAGCACCCGGCTTCCGGCCGGAACGCTAAGACAAGGAGACCGATATGGCACAGGCAGTAGCCGAGTTGCGCGCCGATAAGGACCTCAGCGTCCAGGAACTCCTCGACGAGCAGCTTTACAGCCTTTCCGAAGACGAGTTGCTGCTCCTGTACGACGAGGACGAGACCAGGCTCGAAGAGCGCGAAGCCGCGCTCCTCGAAATAGCTCAATTCGTCGCCACGCAGGCCGCGAAGGCCGAGCTGGAGCACTGGCGGCTCGTGAAGCTCCAACGGCGCTACGACCTGATAGAGCGCAACGTCAAGACGCTGCGTCGCCGCCGCGAGCGCATCAACTTCCGCTTTCCAGACGGCACACGTATCTACGACCTGGAGGTAATCAATGATTAGGACACAGACGCTCAGCAGCCATAGAAGGGTCGCCGGGAACCGAGTGAGCCTCAGGGCGCAGCTCGCAGACCTCCTATCGCGCGCATTCGGCTGCCATCACCGGGACATGTCAAGGCCCTTTACCCTTCAAGGCGAGAGCTTCAAGAGCTGTCTCACCTGCGGCGCGCGCAGGCGCTTCGACCCTCGCACCTACAAGATGCGCGGACCCTTTTACTTCAACAATCCGAGCCAAAAATAATGCCTGAAGAAACTGTTACTTCTCCGATCACTTTCAGCGAATCATTCCAGCTCGTAGACAAGCAGGGGGTGGCCCACACGTTCACCTTCGGCGGAACCGTCGGGCAGAAGAATGAGATCATCAAGACGTGCGCGCAGAGCATCAAGACGGCGCTAGGCGGCGGCTGGAAGACTCTCGCCCAGGCCCCTTCCCAGGCCGGAGCGTCCGACCCGAACACGACCACCGAAATCATCATGGCCGAGCAGCTCATAGTCTCGGCGGACGAGAAAGGCATCCACTTCAAGATCAAAGGCGGGCGCTACAAACAGCACGGGGTCTCTGTCTACGAAGAGTACCTTGAAGCCCTCGGCATATCGCCTGACATGAAGCCCGGCGCGTATGAGTTCAGGAAAAGGGTCGTCATCCAGTGCAACAAGAATGGTGAGAAGACGAGCTGCAAGGTGATCGCCCTGGCCTAATAATCGATTTTCAGAAAGGAAATTTTCGATGATTACCGAAAGAGACCCGAGAGACCCGCGCCTCGTTCGACTAGAGCAGAGGCTGGCGTTAGATGACCTGGATTTAATTAAAGAGGCGAGAAGTCAGGGCTGGGAGCTCCTCACGCAGGGGCAGGGGTTCTACTGGCAGAATGGCCCCACGAAGAGCGTGGCGATCTTCACTGATACGGCACTCATTGACTACATCAGGGACAAGCTGAATGGGGCCGGGGGCCCTGAAAAGGCCACAGAACCCGCGAGACCGACGCAGGGTGAAGTCGTCGAGCGCCTGCTCTCTTCCGGTCGGCCGGAGCGTATTTCCGCCCACGATATTGACCTCAAAAACAGCCTCATCGAATGGCTACGGGCCGAAGGCGTCGCGTTCGAGCGTGACGTTGACTGCATCGTCCGCACTGCGGAAGTCATCACCGAGGACGCGGTCTACGATTTCAAGTGCGGTCTCGCGCCGGAGAATCTCGCCGGCGTGATTGAGAATCTGGTCTCGTGCCGGAAGACCTTAGTTGACGACCCGGAAGGAATGGTCAACCAGGGCGCGGCGGCGGTCATCGTCACCTGCTGCGCCGAGGATTTGGAGGAGACTCGAGAACGCGCCGCCGGTCTCGAAGTGGAAGTCAAGACGCTCGATGAGATCAAGAGCCCTTCCCCGCCGGAGTTTGTAGAAGCGCTCTTGAGCAGTCTCAACGAAATCGAGAGCCTCACGGACCTTAGCCGGTTCATCGAAAAGTATAGGCTGCAAGACGTGCTGGGCGACAGGAGGTTCACGCCGAGCCAGCAGAGAAAGCTCGAAGCAGCGCTGGATGAAGCAGGCGAACGCGTCATGCCGGGGCTCTCAACCGAAGCCGACCCGGTCGACGGTCTCCGGGACGACGCCGTCTCGTCGAGCTTCACGGCTGGAGAGGTCGCGAAGAGCCTCGCGAACGGACAGCTCTTCCCACCAGACGAGGCGGCCGCCGGCATTATCAAGCAGCAGATGCTGCCCTCCAAGATGAGCACTCACCCTTCTCTGATGCTGCGCGCCGAGGGTCTTAACAAAGAGCACGTAGAGGAGTTAAGAGCCGTACTCGCTTCGGGCGGGAGATTCAGGGACCCCCAGGAGATTTTCTTCGACGGCGAGCATTACTGGGTAGCTGAGGGCAACCATCGGCGCGATGCGGCCCTGCCAACCGATACGCCGCTTGACATCAACCTGCACTACGGCACTTTGCGTGACGCGGTTCGCTTCGCACTGCGAGCCAATGCCGATCACGGCTTAAAGCTCAGTCGCGACGACAAGCGCATGAAGGCCGTTACCGTGCTCGCCGATCCCGAATGGTATAAAGAGAGCGACACCGTTCTCGCAACCTACGCCAGGGGAATTACGCAGCAATTTATCAGCAGTGTCCGGCGAGACCTGAAACTGATTATCCCCTCATTTAACACAGAAGTATTCAATTTGCCTGAAGCGGAGGCTGAAGAGGCGGACACCCAACTGGCGGATTCTCTAAAGGTCCCTCCCGGCCTCGTGCGCGTGCTGCGTCGCATTCCTCGCGACGAGTTCGACACGCTTTCCCAAAACGTTTTGGGTGACGACGGGCGCAGGCGTGGATCGGATGGCGTCACACGCACGGTCCCGGCGAAAGAGCAGGGAGAGCCGGAAGCGCCGCTGTTCGACGGCGCGGAAGAAATGCCTGTCCAGACGACCCAAAACATTTTAGCTGAAGACGCCCCGCCTCCGATTCAGGTCACGGATCGCCGCCCGGTCCATCTCGACGACGAGTCATCCGATGCGACCCCTGAAACAGAGCAGGCGGCCGTCGTCTCCGCGGCTGAAGCCCCCGCCGCCTCCGCGGACAGCGAAGATATTCAACCTCTTACAAACCTGAAGAAGGGGCACAAGATCGCCGTCTGCGATACCTGCGGCAAAGGGTTTCCCGACGTGCAGATCAAAGAGGATGAGGGCTTTACGTGTAGCGCGTGCCACGGCGACGAAAGGACGGCCGTGCGGGAAGAGGCGCAGGAGACAGCCGGGGCCCGGCAGCAGTCGCCGGCGCTGACCGTCGCCGACCTGCGCGACGCTCTCAGGCAGGGGCCTCTATCACGGCTCCAGCTCGAAGACCTGGGCTTCGAGTCGCCTCTCATCAACTCCGCCGTCGCCTCAGGTGATGTCGCCCAGCCGGAGATCGGGAAATTCAGCCTGCCTGCGGATCCGCCTCCCGTGCAGGCCGGCGGCGAGAAGAAGGTCTCCATCCAGGAACTCTTAAAGGGGCGACCTCTGACCCTCAGCTTCGTCTTTCTCCCTACCCTACAGGGGAAGGTCAGCGTCTCGGTCAACGCGGGCGGGAAGCCTGAGACGGCTCTCCGCGGTCTCCTCGACGAAGCCGCCGCGCGCAACTTCTCGGAGCCCGTCCAGGAGCTGATCGTCGCAGCGCTGAAGAAAGCGGCCCCGGCGAAGTCCGGCAGCAAGGCAGGTCAAACGAAGGGGACGGCGAAAGCGGCCGCCAAGAAGTCCTCGAAGAAAGCTGCGACGAAAACGGCTGCTAAGAAGTCTTCGTCGAAGAGCAAATCAAAGAGCGCCAGAGCTTAAAAAGGAGGGATCATGGGAGTAGTAAATATCGAGGGCAAGCCTATCTCGCTCGACGACGCCATCATTGACGCCGGCATTGATGCGATCAAGGCGGTGCTCGCCCCGGACTTCCCCGACATCGAGAACGCAGACATCCAGATCGAGAGGCCGGCGCGCGCGGGCGCGCCCGTCACCGCGTCGGTCGTCAAGCGCGGGACGCATAAGGGTCAGACGCCTTCCTTCGAGCAGCGCGTGGTCCTCGAAGCGCTGGAGAGAGCGCCCGAATACGTCAACCAGGCTGTCCGCCTGGCGGTCGAAGCACTGCGCAGAGAGGCGGCCGGAGACACGAAATTCTTCGACGAGGCCCTGCGCCGCGGAGATGTCGAGCGTGCGGACGAAGCCGGCGAGCGTGAGGGGCGCGCCGTGCTCAAAGCGCTCGAAACTTGCAGCGGGTGTCCGCCCGTCGCTTCCAATCACGTTCCTGCCGGGTTCTAATGAGCGCCACAGCACGACTTTCAGAGCAGCCCCTCGAAGGCTGCAAGAGCATGGGCCTGGAGAAGGCGCGCCTTTACCTGGCCACGCGTGCGCGCGTGCGCACGCCCCTCGGTGCGGCCGAACTCCTCGGCCGCACTGCCGACCACGGCCGGGAGACTTACGACAAGCGTGTGCAGGTCGCAGTCGAGGTTCTCAGCATCTACCGTGAAATCTTCCCCGAAGAGTGGCGGCGCTCCGGGTCGCCGGCCTTCTCTACGCAGCGCGAGCACGAGTTCTACCGCCTGGTCCACGCGAAGCTCTTCCCCCTCCTGCTTAGCGAGGACACGGACCTCGAAACCCACATGAGACGGGAGCCCAACTTCTTTCTCCCCTTCATCCCCATGCGCGGCACGCAGAGGCACACCTGGGCGGACGGGCGCTTCGACTTCCGGGAGATCGAGATCGAATTCAAGCTGGCGCAGGTCTTGTCGGGCTACACGGGAGCGGGCGGGCCCGGCTGGCAGGCCCTGCGATTGATGTACGGCATCGAGGGCGTAGAGGCTCCGGCCCCGCCCCTCGGCTCCGTCGGCTGGCAGCTATTCACCTACTCCTGCGCGGTCGAAGAGACGCCGCTCAAGTACCTGCCGCTGGCCTTCAACATGATCTCCTACAGGACCGGCAACCCGTGGCTCGACCTGCCGCAGATCGGCTACGCCGGCTTCGACTGGTCGCGCGAGGAGGTGGCCAGGCTGGCTTTTGCGCGCCATCAGGCTGACGACCTCAACCTGACATGCAAGGCGCTCGGCGTCTGGCTCGAAGAGGCTCCTGCCGGAAGAATCGCGCGCGCCGTCGAGTTGTGGAACCGGGCGGCCTTAACCGAGAAGGAATACGGCTACGAAGGGATGTCGGGAGCTGACCTCATCCGGGAGGGGCGCGCTCTTCCTACCGGCCTTTTCCAGCACGGTGAGGAGATGGTCAGGCTAACGCTGCCCCGCGAGATATTTCAGGACGTGCTCGGCGAAGCGGCCGCCCCGCTCCTCGGCCGGGAAGAAGAATAACGACGAGAGGTGACTGATGAGCGAAGCTGAAGCCCTGCTGATGGAAAGACGCGAAGACAACACGATGCGCCTGTACGGCGCGACCCAGAGCGCAAGCAATAACCCGACTATCGAATTCCGCGACGGCCAGTTCCTCTTCAGGAAGACAAATCTTGAGGGCGGGCTCGTCGAGCGCTTCATCTCCTCGGCCGCTGTCAGAGAAGCGTTCTCCGGCATCCCCATTGACTCAGGCTGGCTCAAGCCGGAGATCGTGCGCTGGGGTGACGGGCGGCTCGGGCAGTGGGCCGTCCTCTTTATCCCGCCCGGCCGGCATCTCCTGGAGATCACCAACGACGGCTCCGGGCGGCCCTTCGCGGTCGAGAGAATCAAGACGCCGCTTCCGGGCATGGTCTTCTTCGGCCTTAGCAACAGGTATTACGCCTGGGCCGTCAAGACCGAGACGCTGGAGCCCTACCAGGAAATATATCGCTGCCCGCTGCCGAACGTGATGCAGGACGCCTCCATCTGCTGGGGGCTTCTCAAGCCCCCGATGGCCACGCCCGCCACGATCTTCGAGGCGTGGAAGCTCTTTATCACGAGCACGTTCAATAATCACGCGGCAAGCGGCAAGTCCAGGCGCTGCCGCGAGGACGTGCGCATCGTCCTGAAGGACATGTCACGCGCGCCAGAGCCCGCGCATTATCCGGTGAATGACCTGGTCAGGCAGGTGGATAGAACCGGCGTCACATTGGACCAGGCCGTCAGAAGATTCTTTGAAGAGGGACGGATGCCCGGATGACAGTAATCTATAAATACACACTTGGAGACCGCAGCGGGGTAGTCGAAGTCGAAATCCCGCCTGAGGCTAGCTGTAGATTTAAGTTCGTCGGCACTGTTGTGTTGGATGATGGTGATTACGTGCTCCATGTCTACGAGCGGCAACCTTACTGAGAAGAAGTAAATGGCCTTTAAGGTTGCGGAACACCACATCGCACGCCGCGGGGAGCTGCTGCCGCCCGTAGACGAGTCTCTGATGCTCGATTACGTGCTCGGCAGAGGCGGCCTCTTCGCGCGCGGCCGCCGCCCCGGCCTCGAAGTCTGCATGCCGGTCGCCGCGCCGCTTGCGCCCGTGCGCGGCCTTGCGCCCGTCGTCACTTATGCGCAATGGGGGTTTCCGAAAGTCCCGGCGGGTTTTCTGGCTCTGATGCTCGCCATCTCGCGCCACGTCGCACGGGCTGAGCCGAGAGAGGCCCTCTTTCACCTGAGCTTCGACGCCGCGGACCCGCACGAGCCCCTGACTGCCGGGCACATCCTGTGTGACCGCGGCTGGCATCTCGAATACCCCGACCAGCGGCGCGAGAAAGGGCGCGTCGAGCTGGTCAACAAGGGCCGGGGCACTTCCGAAGAGCGTGCGATCATCGAGGTTCACAGTCACCATCACGATAAGGCTTACTTTTCGCCGGAGGACGACGAAGACGAGGGCGGGATGAGCTTCAGAGTGTACGGCGTGCTCGGCACGATCTTCTCTCGGCCGGCGCTGCGGACGCGTATCGGCCTCTTCGGCCACTTCTTCCTTTACCCGGCAGCCGAGTTCTTCGAGCTGCCGGCTGAAATTACAGACTTGCAGGGAGGTCAATTTTGAACAGGAGAAAAAGAGAGAAGGAAAAGCTCAAGCAGCAGATCGCACGGCAAGCGCAGCCGCTGCAACAGCCGGCTCGGCCCGCGCTCGACCACGGGTTTTATAACGCCTCGGTCGTGACGGTTCCGGACTTCAAGCTGGCGCAGATCGTCCTGGTTGGCTGCGGCGGCATCGGCGCATACATGGCGCAGCACATTGGGCGGATCATGCGCGTGCTCTACAGCGACGAGAAAGGCATCAACCTGACGCTCTGCGACCCCGACATCGTCGAAGAGAAGAACCTCGGCCGCCAGCTCTTCTGCGACGCCGAGATCGGGCAGCCGAAGGCCGTGGCCCTCGCGCGCCGGTACGGCCAGGCCTGGGCGCTCAACACGACCGCTTATCACGGCGAGTACAGGGAGGAGCTATTGCTCGGAACCGCGGAGCTGATAGTGCTGGTGGGCTGCGTGGATAACGCCGCCGCGCGGCGCGTCCTCGCGGACACGCTGATGAATAACCCCCAGAACCCAGGCCCGCACGCGCCCCCTAAAATCTGGTGGCTCGACTGCGGCAATCTGAAAGATACGGGCCGGACGATGCTCGGATCGGCCTCTTCGGAGGAGCAGATGCGCGGAGCTTTTCTGGACGGGAAAAAGTGTATCAGTCTTCCTTCGCCGACGCTCCAGTACCCGTCCCTGCTTATTCCCCAGCCTGAAGAACTGGACGGCGCGGAGATGAGCTGCGCCGAGATGGCCGCGGCGAACCTTCAGAGCCTGAATATCAACGCGGCGGTCGCCGTTCAGGCCGCCGATATGCTGACGCGGCTGCTCGTCACGCGTGACCTGAAAAGATACCAGTGCGCAGTCAACGTGGCCGCGGGTTCAGTCAAGTCCTTCTACTGCACGCCGGAGCAGGTGGCAGAGGAAATCGAGAGACCCGTCTCCTTCGTGGATGGTACGCAGGCGCATGACGTGGCCGCCTGAGCCATGAGCTACGCGCTTCTCTATCTGCTTTTATTCGACCATTATCAGGAGAATACGATGTCGTTCAACAAAATCATTCTAGTCGGAAACCTCGGCCGCGATCCCGAAATGCGCTACACGCCGCAAGGGACGCCCGTCTGCACCTTCTCGATGGCCACCAACGAGAAACGCAAAGACAAAGCCGGGGAGATGCAGGACTTTACCACCTGGTTCAGGGTGAACGTCTGGGGCCGCCAGGCCGAGGCGGCATCGAGATACCTCTCCAAGGGCAGGTCCGTGTACATCGAAGGACGGCTCAGGCTCGAGGAATGGGAGGACCGCGAAGGCAGGCCGCGCTATACGCTCGAGGTGCACGCGACCGACATGCAGTTCATCGGCGGGCAGGAGCAGCATGCCGAGTCGCGGCCAGCGGATAAGGAACTGGTATCGGCCGGCCGCAGTGCTGCGAGAGACGAGCCGGACGATCTGAGCGACGATGATATTCCGTTTTGACCTGCCAGCGGTCGTCGCCGAAAGCCGGGTTTCCCCGGCTCGCATGCTCGGTAGCCCCGGCATGCCTGAGGATGGCAAGCTAAACCGCATCCGCAGAATCCAACATTTATGAAAGGAGTTCTCGAAACTAAACTAAAACTGAAAAAGGCTGGTGAGGGGGGCGGACGTGGAAAAGCCGCTCCCTTCGCATTTCAGCTCACCTAAAATGTTTTGGCTATATGGGCTGTTCATCCGTCTCAAAGGTTTCCAGGATGAGGGCTCCCAAAGACGCTATACCCACCCACTATTTAGGACAGTTTCCCGCCCTGGTATAACCTGCCGCCTCAGCTTCTGCCGCACTCTTAAAGTAAACCCTGTTCTTCTCCAGGGTCTGGCTATAACTCGGACAGTTTGGCAGGTGATACTTCTTACTGTTCTTGTTGCCGATGATTAAACCGGATGCTGTAGCATCACTCAAGGGCGCTCCATTAGCCGCCGGTGTCGTGTTTGAAGGCGCTGGGGTTGCTGAAGGCCCCTTCGAGGTTTCCCTGGCCACTCTTCCAATGAATATTGCCGCTAAAGACGCCGCCTTTTGAGTGTCAATCCGATAAGTACTGCCGTCTGATGTGATCTTAATTTCTCCCTGAAGGTCAGTCCGATACACTTTGACGCCTGCGTTCTTTAGTCTGTCCAGCGCATCCTGCGTCGGGTGTCCGTAGTTATTAGCCGAGCCTACGGAAATCACAGCCGCTTCGGGGTGGACGGCTCGCAGGAAGGCATCGCTCGTCGCGTACCTCGATCCATGGTGGCCCACTTTGAGGACCCTGGCTTTGAGGTTCGCGTTGCTGGCGATCATCCTTGCTTCGGTCTCAGCCTCGGCGTCGCCAGTAAAGAGCATGGAGAAGTTCTTGTAATCGAGCCTCACGACTGCCGAGTTAGCGTTCGGCTCTGTCGCCCCCGGCCGCAACTCTGATTTTGTGAAGTAAGGCTTGATCGGGGCCAGCACGCTAATCACTGCTCCACCGCCGATGTCGAACGTCTGGCCCGGGACAGCCTGGATGTACTGTGCGCCGCTGTCTTTAATGGCCAGCAGGTATCTCTCGTAAGTCTTCGTGGTATGTGGAAAGCCGCTGTCGAGCACTTTCGCCACTGTGGTGTCTTTAATCACCTCTGCTGCTACGCCGATATGGTCGGCGTGCGGGTGCGACGCAATGAACAGGTCTATCTTTTTACCACCGGCATG
Organism: Pyrinomonadaceae bacterium; assembly: GCA_036389715.1. GTDB lineage: Bacteria > Acidobacteriota > Blastocatellia > Pyrinomonadales > Pyrinomonadaceae > DASVWH01. Next base: position 20,654 of record DASVWH010000150.1, read on the forward strand.
ATTGATGAGCGCGCTGAGAACATTCTGTTCGTTGCCCGCGTCACCCGTGTCAATCAGAACCGTCTTGCCTGTGGGAGAAACTATGAGCAGGCTATCGCCCTGACCGATGTCCAGAGCATAGATGAAGAGTGGTGAGGCCGCAGAACGGGGTTGATCGCGCTCCATCGGCGGAGCGTTTAATGACTTGCCCTGGCCGCCAACTACACACAGCAGCAGGAAGACCGAAAGCAAAGCAACGAGGTATCTCTTCATGGAGCGCCCTTTCTATGATCCGCAGTTAGAGCCATTGTGCTACTCCTCCGTGATGGGAGCAAGTGCCTCTTCTATGTCGGCTGAAACTGTATGAGCCGTCTCCGCACCGAGCTGAAGCACCCCGCGGGGCGCTTTTACTGCGGACCGGGGAAGATATGCGCCTGCCGTCGATATTGATGTAGGATCGCCCACTTCTTCGAGCGCGCCTTCTTTGAAGTGTAAGGACAGCGTTGTTAACGCCACCACCCGGACTTATGGCCCTTGTGGAGGGTAAAGAAGGTATGGCTGAAAGAGTAACGAGACAGAGTACGAGTAACCTGACGATAGATTTCATGAGGAGTTCCTTTCGGTGGCAACGAGGCAATGCTGTAAAGGCACTGCCCCAAAGTAAGCTGATGGCTTGCCTTGAGACGGCCGAGACTTTATGGCTAAGCAGGTTTTGCAGTCAAGGTTCCAGTCGGCATCGTCTGGCATCTCGCCGGATTCCGAACGGGCTGGTCCAGCCTACTCCAACAATGAGAGCTGCGACAGGCCCGGCTTCGCCGCCCTGGGCTTCACCTCTTTCACCTCCCGCGCTGGCTTTGCTTTTGCGATTTTAGGCTGCGGCGCTTTCTTCTTCCGCGGCCCCTTCGGAGCGCCGCGCGGCCTAACCTCGAAGCCCAGCATCTCCCTGATATAACCGGACTGGGTAACGCCGCGCGCCTTCTTAAACAGATTGAACTGCCGCAGCTCTTCCTTATTCAGATATGCCGAAATTTTGTACAGCTTTCCTTCCACAATTTGTCACGCTTTCCTCTCTCGCGAATTTCCAGCCTACTTTTTCCTGATTTTGTAGCCTACAATTTCCCGCGGGCGCTCGCCCTATTACAATTAAAATCCAGCCTACTTATTTACCCCGGAACACTGGGCCGATTCGACCGCCATCTGCCGGCTTTTCATTAACCCGTGGCCTCCAGTCTCTTGATTGCAATTTTGCTGCCCTGGCTTTAACTTTCGCTCAAGCCTCAAAGCAATCTTCACCCCGTGCTTGCCGGCACAAAAATATTTTCACGCCCTCGAAATCTAAGGACCTGAAATTGCCCTGGATCAGAACAGGTGGACTTACTACACCTATACCTTGATCTCGCAGAGGAAATAGTTATGGCATTCGCAATCGCACGCCTGGCGAAACAGAAGGGCGGGAGCGTGGGGTCTTCGAGTTTACACAACGGCAGAGGGCGCGAGACGCCAAATGCCGACCCCGAGCGCGAGAAGGACAACAGGGTCCTGATCGGCGACGAGAGGCCCGTGCCGGAAAGAGTCAGAGAGGTCATCCGGGAGCACGGCGGCAAGCCCCGGTCCGATTCAGTGGAGGCGGTAGAGATTCTACTGACCGCTTCTCCGGAATGGTGGCAGGACGACCACGGAGAGACAGACCGGAAAAAAGTAGACCAGTTTTCGGCCGCGGCGAGAGAGTTCCTGTCGAAGAGGGAGAACGGAGGCATCTGCGTCAAGGCAACGCTCCACATGGACGAGCGCACCCCGCATATCCACGCTCATAACGTCCCCATCGATCCGGCCGGGAGATTGAATTGTAAGCACTACTTCGGTGACAGGAAAAAGCTGTCAAAGTGGCAGGACAGGTTCGCAGATCATGTCAGGGACCTCGGCCTCGAGCGAGGCGTCAGAGACAGCCGGGCGCGCCACACCGACATCAAGGATTTCTACAAGGCGATTGAGCGTGAGCACCGGATCAGGGTCGACTACGAGAAGCTGCCTGACCCTCCCCGAATGTGTGTGACTAAAGATGCCGCCCGGAAGTTCAAGGAGGAATTTGCCAAAGCGCTCGTCGAGCAGATTCAGCAGCCGATCCGCACACAGCTCCACCAGGCCATGCTGGCCAGGGACACGCAGGCCAAACTCAAAGAGACGAAAAGCCGTTTGGCCCAGGCGCGCGAGCGGCTCTCCCAGGAGCAGCTCAAGGTGATGGACTTGAAAGAGGAGAACGAGCGCGTGCGCCAGCAGAACTCCGAACTGGCCAACCGCACGCAGAAGGCTGAGGCGCGCGTAGAGGATATAGACTACAAGGTGGTCCTGAAGATGCTCGGCTACAGGGGCGTGCCGGGCCAGAAGCGGGGGACGGTGGATTTCCTCAAGCAGGAGCATAACCTGATGGTGACGGTCTACCCGGGCGGCGTCTACGATGCGCAGGGCAAAGTGGTCGCGCGCAACTCAGTGGAGCTGGTGCAGGAGATGATGAAGCGCGAGGGCAGGCCTTCCGGGCGTGCCGAGGCCGTCGGCTGGCTGGCGGACCACTGCGGGAAGGATCGCGCGAAGGCGGCCTCACTGGTCGAGCACGAGCAGGCGACGGAAGGATACCTGCACGAGCGCAAGGTCGAGCGCGACAGGACCGTCAGGACGCCGGTGCGCGATGAGACGCTGGCGAGGCCGGAGTTGGAAAGGGTCCGTGACCGCGGCATGGAGCGCGACGGGCACGATCACGACTTCGGATTGTCACGCTGAGTCAGCCAACTCTCTTGGTTCGCGGCCGGCCGCCTTTCCTGCCATTCTCACGAACCGCTGCTTTAATCGCCGTCGTAGCTCAGCGAGTTGATCGGGTTATTCATCAGATTTTCGCGCTGCTTGTCGTAGCGCATGACAGTTTTCGGGTCACGGTGCTTGGTCACCCTCTGCACGTCGCGGTAAGAGTGGCCATCTTCCAGAAGACGGGTTACGACTGTCCTGCGCAGGTCGTGGGGCGTCACCTTGCCTATGTTGGCATAATCAGCCCAGCGCGCCACGATGCGCTCGACATGCCGACGCGAGAGCCCCTTATCGAAGACAAGCGTTCTGTAGTTAGTCTGCGGCTGGAAGAGGAAGGCTTCAGGGCCGTCTGATTTAACGGTCGCCCGCCGGCCCGAGTCCAACTCGAGATAAGCGTCAATCGCCTGCTTCACGTCCGCAGGCACTGGCCAGACCTCTTCCCTGCCCCCTTTTACTTTACATTTCACGATCCATTGACCATTCCACTTGACTGAGGACCGTCGGAGCCTGGTCACCTCGACCACGCGCAGCGATAGTCTGAGCATGACGAGCAGTAGCGCGTAGTCGCGCGCGCCGTCGGCCGTACGCCTGTCGGGCCCGCAGAGGAGCTGCCTGACCTCCTTTTTCGAAAGCGCGCGGCCCGCGTGCCCGTCCCCGACCAGAGGCGGCGGGACGAGCTTCGTGGCGGCCGGGTTGGCATGAATCGCGCCTCCGGTCAGAAGATAATCGAAGAAGGAACGGATTATTGAGAGTTTTGTGGCTACGGTGGAGGGCTTTCGCCCCCGGGAGATGAGATGGTCGCGCCAGGCCAGAACGTGCGCAGGTTGGATGTCGCGCGGATGAAGCATGTTTACGAAGAGGAAGAAGTCGCGGATCGCGCTATTGTAGGCCCTGCGCGTGTCCTCTGAGAGTGATTTATAAACGAAGGGCGCGGCCATGCGCTCTGAAAAGCGCGCGGCCTCTAGGTCCATTTTATATCTCTCAAGGCTCATCATGTCGTATTAGGTGTATTATCCGACATGCCATGCCAAGACTGCCGGATTTTCGTCGACAAACCCATTTTGACCCGTCAGCACTGATATACGATTCCGAGAAGTATTGAATGTAAGAGAGTTAAATACCGTTTGGCGCGTGAAACATTTCGTGAAACCCTGCCCGAGCGTAAATTAACGAATTGCGCAATTCGTTAATTTACGAATTTCTCAACTGAGTATGCTTACATTTGGCGACGCCACCGCCTGGGCCATTAGGGTAATAGAATCCGCTCCCAGCGCAATCCGGGCATGCCTTAGTATCGACGGCGGGAGCTGCCGGCGCAGGCTTAAGGAAAGCCTCAATAAGCATGTCGGCCTCGCCCGTGCGGTGGATCGTCGTCGCGTAGCCGCCTGGATTGTTGATTCCCTGCCCGGTCGACTGTAGATGGTTCGCGTATCTCCGGCATTCTTCTAAGGAGAATTTAGAGCCCGCACCCACACCGCCCTGTGTTTGTGTGTTTTCTTTTTGTGTATTTACTTTAATGGGGCCCGCTGCGGGCTGCCTGCTCGTAGCGGGCTGGCTGCTTTCTCCGGGCTGCCAGCCCAGTGAGAGCACCCTGTATTCTACGCCCTGCTCTTTCCCGTAGCCGTTAGTGTGTCCGGTCTTTTCAATGAGGCCCTTATCTATCAGCGATGCGACCGTGCGCTTGCAGGTCGAGAGCGGGACGTTTGAACGCTCCGATAGTCGTGGATTGCTAATAAAACAGGTCTCTTTCCCCCAGCCGTATGAGAGCCGGTAGAGCTGGAGAAAGACAGCCTGCTCGTAAGGATTGAGCAGCTTACACAGGTGGTCGGTGTATCTGTGAGGTAGGCGGGCTTCGCCCTTAATATCCGGGACTGACGCGATCAGCCTTAAAGGGGCGCTTTTCTGGATGTCCAGAGCGGGCTGGCTGCTCTGTATGGGCTGGCTGCTCTCTGCGGGCTGGTTGCTCTCTGGGCCACCATGTGGTTGCTCTCTGGGCTGGCTGCTCTCTGTGGGCAACCTCTCTTCCCGGGTACCCTGTTCCTCGCGGCGGCGCTTTTCTTCCGTAGCGCGTCGCAGGTCGCCCATACTTACGTTCATGGGCACAGGCGATTCCGCGGGCTTTGAGCCCTCGCCGGAGGAGGGGGCTGGTGTTGTGAGCCACCTACTGCTTGGCATACTCTTGCTCCGCGCCGAGAACGGCGTCTCCCGCCGCTTCCGCGATCAGCTCCGGCGTGATCTTATGGCCGTCCGATTCGCTAAACTTCCAGGCTACGGCAGCCACCTTCAATATCTCGCGTGGTACGCCCCCGGTTAATGTATAGAGAGTCTCAATAGATTCTTTCGTAAAGGTGTTCTTCACGCCCGACTGCTTGCAGCGGAAATTGACCATCTCCTCGGTCTCGTACAGGGAGAGAGCATCGAGCATGGACGGCGCGAAGATGCGGCTCCTCAGCGCCTTTTTGCTTGCGTCCATGAGCTTCACGCGCAGCTCCAACTGGGCCGACAGTACGACCTGAATCAGCTTGGTGTCATCGGTCTCGAAATTCAGGAGCGTGCGCACGAGTTCGAGCTGTCGCCCGGGCAGGCGCTGCGCCTCGTCTATGAAGACGACGCAGATCTTGTCCTGCTGGTAGAGCTCTATCAGGAATCGCCGCAGCTCGTTCTCCTGGTCGCCCATGGAGCGACGGGCCGGCAGCCCGAAGTCCGCGCATATCTTCTTCAGAAAGGCGAACTCGGAAGGGAAGTTGGGCGAAGGAATCAGCGTCGCCGAGACATCCTCGCGCGCATCGTATTCGTTAAAGAGATAGCGGATGATCGTCGATTTGCCGAGCCCTACGTCTCCCAGAATGGCCGTCAATCCCTGCCGAGAGTCGAGAACGAAGCGGACCTTCTCGAGGGTCACCTGCAAAGCGGGCGTTAGATAAAGCAGCATGGGATTCGGGCTGATCGTGAAGGGCTGTTTGGCCATAATGTCCGCTTATAACACAGGTGAGGCGGCGAGACAATGATTATTTAGGGAGGGGGATGCAGGAATTGACAAGAGAGGAAGGGAAGAGCGTACATTCGACGGCCTGCGGCCCCCTTACAAAAACGTGACGTGAATGTCGTTGTCGTTATGGGCAATCCTGATATGGAAAAGGTTTTGCGCGTCTCACCTTGAACGCCAGAACTTAACAGCCAGAATGGATATGCGAAGAATAACGAGATTAACGAATGGCCTTAGTGAAAGGTGGGGTAGCCTTCGGGCTGCGCTCGCGCTCAACTTCGCTTATTATAACTCCTGCCGCATCCATAAAACTTTATGCTGTACGCCAGCTATGGAGGGGGCGCTACTAAACACATTTGCGAACTGAAAGACTTATTAGAAAGGAATTAAGATATGAGTGAAGATACTAACAGATACGAGATTAAATGCTTTGCCTGTAACATTGAAAACCTAGTGGACTTCAATGCGTCCAACGTAGAGATAAGCGAGGATAGCAGCGATATATTCTACCTCAATTGCCAGTGGGGGAAATGTAAACACAGAGGCGAATATAAATTCAGCGACCTCAAACCTCTGCCACCGCTAATCTCATAGCACTTAAAAAGAACGGCGGGCCATGCAAGCGGCTCGCCATTCTTTTATCTCAGCAACATACTATTATCCAACTACCCGGAGAAGGGAAGGGCTCACTTAAAACATTTTAAGTGGCCAGGCAGCGACCATCTGTCAGAGCCCATCCCGTACTCGCGTCTCCGCTCTTTTCTGTACGGAACCCCCCTTCCGCCCTCCAATCCCCGGTGATATAGTCCTCACGCCTTGGCAACTTGCCGGGCGAAATTTCGTTGGGAGCAAGCAGCATGACTGAGGAAAAGGGCGGAGGTTGGCTGTTAGTCGGCCTGGGTATACTTATCCTAGCGAGCGTCGCGTATTACAGCGAAACGGGGAAGGGAACAGAGAACGACTCTGCGCTCATCCCCAATAACCTTGAAGATCAGATAGACTTTGTGGTCGCCGCGCTCAATAAGCGGTTTGGCAAACGATGGGTGGACTATGGCTTTAAGGCGCTTGAGTCTTACTTTAAGCAGAAATACCCGCCGGTGGCTGTGCTCGTTGGCCTGGTCGTGAACGTGGAGCAAGCATCGGAGACCTGGCCCATGCCTGGATACGCCAAGCGGCAAAGGGCTATCCAGATTGCGGGTGGCGCTTAAGAGCCTGGTTCCGTTCTAGTGGGCGCTAACATCCCTAACAGCTAAATCCTATAAAACTGCAAGGTTTTCTAATGTTTTATAAGACACTTATTACAAGTGCGGCTTCTTTATTAGCCACGCCAATTCCACAAAAGAGTTATTTTG
>DASVWH010000151.1:0-5280 GCA_036389715.1 Pyrinomonadaceae bacterium
TGACGCGATAGACGCGGCCCTGATAGACGACTATCACGCGCTCGCCGAGCGAGAAGAACTCGGCCAGCCTGCGCTCACGCTTGAGCAGGGCGAAGTATTCATCGCTGCCGAACGTAATGTCCGTCACGGGCGTCTGCGCCGCCGCCTTAAACTCGGCATCCGTCCAGACGCCGTCGCGCAGGTAGAAGGTCTTGCCGCCGATGCTGCGCACGGCCGCCGCGCGCGGGTCCGCTTCGACGCGCAGCACCTCCTGCTGTGCGCGGTCGCGCTTGCTCTGCTGAACTGCAAGCTCGCCCGTAGTGGCCCTGGCCGCTGCCTCTCTGGGTGGGGATGAAGGGGCATTCGTCGCGCCAGCGCCGAAGACGGGCCTCGCGCGGGTGACCGGCCCTCTCGGAGTGTCGCGGCCTCCCGTGACGGGCGCGGGCGGATCGCTCTCGGTTACCTGCACCGCCCCGGGCTCAAGTGCCAGGTAAGAGGTGTAAGGCGTGACGATGCCGTAGCGTGTGCCGAGGTCAACTATCTCGTCGCGCAGCTCCTTCTGCTCGCCGTTGGTGCGAATCTGCTCCATCAGCCAGCCGACACGGCGCGTCGCCCAGAGGCGCGGCAGAAAGTCGTTCTCCTCTTCTCTCAACGGAAAGCGCAGGTTTTCGTAAGCGAAGCTGCGTTCGTTGCGGCCAGCCTTCCCGGCCAGGCGCAGGCGAACGTGTTGCAGGTCGGCCTCGTTGCGGTAGCGGCCGATAAGGGTTATCTGCGTCCCCTTGAAGAGGTCCGGCAGGTTGCGCGGGTAGATCAAATCGGTCTCGACGCCGCCCATGTCCAGGCGCAAATCCGTCAGCACGGGGTAATTGACCTTCGTGAAGAAGTTGGAGACCTTCAGCTCCAGATTCTCTTTCGGCTCGACGTAATCGGCCGCGCCGCTGTTCTCGGCGGCCAGCTTGTCCAGCAGCGCCGTGTTGACATCATAGCCGACGCCGAAGGTGAAGAGGCGCACGCCCTTCGTCCGCGATTCACGGACGTTATCCACTATCCGCGCGATGTTTGTCTCGCCGACGGTCGGCAGCCCGTCCGTCATGAAGACGAGCATTTTCGGACGGTCGTTCGTCTCGAACTGTTTGAGCGCGGCGCGCAGCGAGTCGTTGATGTTGGTCCCGCCGGTCGCGCGCAGGCCCTTGACGAACTGCTCGCCGCGAGCCCGCCCGCGCTCGTCGGCCGCGATCAATCCGCTCTCCATCAAATGCTCTTCGCCCGCAAACGAGACGACGTTGAAGCGGTCCTGCGCGTTGAGGCTCTTGATGCCAAACAGCAGGGCCGAGCGCGCCTTCTCCATCTTCCCCTCGTCGGCCATCGAGCCCGACGTGTCGAGCACGAAGACGATGTCCTTGGCCGAGTATTCGGTTTGGGTCCAATCGTCTTTGGGGGAAAGCATCATCAGGAAGTAGCCGTCGCGTCCCGGCTCGCGGTGCGTCAGGAGCGAGAGGCCGAAGTCTTCGCGCGAGAGCGAGTAAAAGAGCTGGAAGTCCTGCGGCTCGCGGCCGTCCCTCGATTCAAAGGAGACGCGCGCACTGCGCGAGCCGTGATTGGCCAGGTCTATCTCATGGCTCGGGGAGTAGACGTTGCGAATCGGCTCTTTGCCGTCAATCTCGACGCGGCCGGAGACCAGGCCGATCTGTGCCAGGTTGCGCCCCGTCCCGAGCGGGTAGCGATACGAGACCGTCCCCGATTCGGCGCGCAGCACCTGTGTATAGGTCAGCTCCAGTTTCTTGTCCGAGTGCGGCGGGATGGGAAAGATGCTCGCCTGGAAGAGGTCTTTCCCGGCGTATTCGAGGAGGCCCGGGTCGCGCTGTCGCCTGACGATCTCGTTATAAATCCGGCGCGCCTCTTCGCGCGAGCGGACTTCGCCGACCAGCTTGCGCTCGCCGTCCCAGATGGCGAACTCCACGATTGAGGCCGACTCCGGGATGGGGAAAAGATAGGTCCCTTCGAGCGTCGCGTCCGTGTCATTACGAAATATCTGTTCGACGTGTGTGGTGGCGACCTGCCCGGCGATTTTGGTGTCGAGCTTGATGGACTTGATGGGCAGGGCGCGCGGCAGCGTGACGGGGCGCGGCGGCCTCGGGCAACGGTCACAAGGGCGCGGCACGATCACCCCCTGGGCGAATGCGGCCGCCGCCAGTGTCAACACTAAAACCAACACTGTCATACAGATAACGGGTTTCCTGAGATGCATAGCTTTCTCTCCTCGCAGACTCGACGATAAACGCGAACCCGGCAGACCGGGGGCCGCGCATTTGACTGAAGAACGCCCGCCCTCTCTCTTTCTTGCGGGCGGCGCGTTTTTGAACCCCTGGTCAGAATATTCCCGGCCGGCTTCTTCTGCGCGGGTCATAGCTCAAACCCTAGAGGGCCGCGCACGAGAAGCGCTGTATGAGGCGTCGGGAAGCATGAAAGGATGCTTGCCGGGGCTTGCGTCGAGGCGCTTTGACACCTTGACCGCCCTTTCCGCCCGGCTCTTACTGGAGTTCCCAGAGATGCCTGTAGCGCGTGCCGACGAAGGCGACGAAGATGGCGATGATGAGCCCGCCCGCGGCCAGCGTGTGCGGCGCTCCGAAGCGTTCCGACGCAGCGCCCGCGATCAGGTTGCCGATGGGCATCGTCCCGATGAAGGAGAGGATGAACATGCTCATCACGCGCCCGCGCATCTCGTCTCTGACCAGCTGCTGCAAGAGCGTGTTGATGACGGCGACCGAGCTGACGATGGCCAGCCCCATCCCGAAGATGAAGAGCAGCGAGACTTCGAGCCGCGTCGAGAGAGAGAAGCCGATCAAACAGAGCGCGAAGCCGAAGGCTCCCCCGATCACGGACAGGCCCTTGTGCCTGAAGTCGCCGAGAAAGGTCAGCACCAGCGCCCCGATGAAAGCGCCCGCGCCCGACATCCCCATCATCAGCGAATAGACGCCCTCATTGGCGTGCAGGATGTCGCGCGCGAAGACGGGGACCATCGCCAGGTAAGGCGCGCCGAAAAGGCTCGTCATCCCGGAAATCAGGAGCAGCATAAAGACGCGCGGGCGGCGGCGAACATAACGCAGTCCCTTGACCAAATCCTGCCAGATGGCGCGGCTGTCTTTGATGGAATGGGCGGGCTGCGAAGCGTCGCCATCCGCCCGCTTGAACCGGACCATGGCCAGCGCCGCGATGACGGCGACGAACGAAAGCGAGTTGACGAAAAAGCACCCGGCCAGGCCGAAGAATTTCAGGCCGAGCCCGGCCAGCGTCGGACCGAGGACGCGCGAGAATTGAAACTGCGTCGAGTTGAGCGCAATCGCGTTGGCCAGGTCTTCGCGCCCGACCAGGTCAATCGTGATCGCCTGGTAGGAAGGCCCGGCTATCGCAAAACAGCAGCCCGTGATGAACGAAAGCAGCAGGATCATCCAGACCTGCACGACCCCCGTGACGATCAGCAAGGCGAGCGTCAACGCCGAGAGGCCCGCGCCGACCTGCGTGTACATCAGCAGCCGCCTGCGATCAACGAGGTCAGCGAAGACGCCTGCCACGAGCGTCAGCCCGAGGCCCGGCGCGGTCGCCATAAACCCGTCCACTCCGAGCCAGAAAGGGGAATTTGTCAGTTGCAGCACGAGCCAGCCCTGCGCTACAGCCTGCATCCACGTCCCGACGTTGGAGAGAAGAGCGCCCGCCCAGAAGAGCCTGAAATTACGATGAGAGAGAGCGCGAAACATTCCTCCCGCGCGATTCTCACCCGGCCCGCTACTTTCCAACTGCGTAGCCATTAATCGAATGCAAAGAAAGAGATTGATGCATTACTTCATTGACTCGTTGATTCATTTAACTGCCGAGCTGTTGAATGACCGGCTCAAGAGCTAAATGACTAAATGACTAAATGAATCAATGATTAAGCGACTAAATTCCTTCTTCCTTCTTTGCCGTCCTCCTCCAGGCCGAGAGCGGTGCGCCGGTGCCGCCGCGCCGCTCGGCGATGATTTCCGCGATGATGGCCAGCGCCACCTCCTGCGGCGAGACCGCGCCGATGTTGAGCCCTATCGGCGCTCTGACCTCGCTCAGATAGGCCGCGTCCGCGCCCGCCTCGCGCAGTCGTTCGAGGACGATGTTCGTGCGTCGCTTGCTGCCTATCAACCCGGCGTAGTCGGGCCTGGCGGCGACGACGGCGCGCAGGCATTCTTCGTCCTCGTTATGCCCGCGTGTGACGACGGCGACGGCCACGCCGCGCCCGCCGCCGACGGCTTCGCGCACCGCGTCCGTCCAGTTTCCCGCCACAATCAACTCTATGCCCTCGTCGGGAAAGCGCTCGCGCGTGACGAAATCGGCGCGGTCGTCAACGAGCGTAGTGCGATAGCCGACGAGGCGCGCCAGGTGAGCTAAAGCCGCGCCGACGTGGCCCGCGCCGCAGATGACCAGGTGCGGTTCCGGCTCGATGCGCTCGAAGAGAACGCGCGCGTCTCGCGTGTGCTGCGCCCCGCGCGCAAATTCGTCGGCGCGGAGAGTGCTTGCTTCGGCGCGGGAGCGAAGAAAGGCAGCCGCGTACAGGGCCACGGCTTCGTCAAGCGCGGGGTCGCCGAGACCGCCCGTCGCCGCGCCGGATTCCTCGACCAGGAGCTTAGCGCCGACCCGGCTCTCCGCCTCGACCAGCGTCGCCAGCACGGCGATAGAATTTTCTTGTAGAACCCGCGCGACCGCTGCGGCTATCAATGCTGAATTCGGCTGGCTGCTCGATTCGTCCTGCATCAGGGATGGGCCTGAAAAGTCACGGAGCCGCTCTACTTCTGCGCGGACGATCTGAAGAGCCCGAGAGCCTGGGCCGCGCGGCGCAGCAGCCAGAGCGGCCCGACGATCAAGTAGGCCGGGTTGCGGAAGAAGGCCGGTTGATTGCCTTCAATCGCATGTCCGAGGAACTGGAAACCCCAGCCGACGACGAAGAGCAGGAGCGCCCAGTACCACTTGACGAAGAAGAAGAGCGGCAGCGAGACGACGATCATCGGGATGCCGATGCTGTGCGACAAACGGTTCAAAGGATGCCGGTGCTTATCCTTGTAACTCTCCATGAAAGATGTCGTCATAAGGCTCCTTCGGAGGTATCCGGGGAAAGAAAAGGAAGAGGGCGCGCGGAAAAGTGGAAACAGGTAAACGGCAAGGTGCGGCAGCCCGCTGCGTTCTCCTGCGTCTTCCCGCTTCCCCTTTCACCCTTTCTGGGCTCTCTCCCAGACATCTATGAAAATCTCCATCGTGCCGCCGCAGACCATGCCCTCT
>DASVWH010000152.1:0-7389 GCA_036389715.1 Pyrinomonadaceae bacterium
GAGTCCTACCTGCGGAGTTATTATTTTCGATGACTTACAGCCGCTCTTGTAGCGGCTGTATTCGTCATGACGCTTTGGAATGACGCTTTCATTTCAAAGCGTTTCTTATATATTACTAATAGAAAAAACTGGCATGGCCGGAATGGCTATTACGTACTCGTATTCGTTAAATGGGTAGATGGGAACTAATTCTTGCAGTCTGGATTTTAGCTGGCTGCTATTAGGCAACTGTTAGATAAGGCGTCCAACTGCTCACGCAATTTTTCCATATTACCTCCTAGAAGAGGATGGGTTGCGCTGGCTGCCGCTCATTAACATAGTTATCCTCAACCTCGGTGAAGTAAGAGGCATCAAGCACATCCTCAAATGGATGCCCGTTTTGCCAACCAAGCAGACCTGATGTTCTAAATCTCTCTAAGCGTCTAATAGCAATCTCGCAATACACAGGGTCTATGTCTAAGGTAAAACATCTTCGATTAAGGCGCTCACTTGAAAGCAAAGTTGTTCCCGAATGAGCGAAGAAGTCTATTACCAAATCGTTCTCCTTCGAGCTTGCTGATACAATCCTATCAATAGCCTTCATGGGCTTTTGTGCATAGCAGCCAGAAACGTTTTCTTCCATCCTGTAAAATACCTGTTGCACATCAACCCACACATTGCCTGCTCTGATATTCTCGGATTTACTCCTCTGGACATTTTCGGTTATAGCACCATTTACTTCCTTGTAATACCCGCGAAGTATTTTTGGTATATCAGTATATTCAGCATTGATATTGAATGTTGGATTCCCTCGCACGTAGTATAAAAGTTCCTGCCGCACCGCCATCCAATTCTTTTGTGTCCCGAAGCCACGCTGGTTTCTCATTGTGATAAAACTGCGAGCTTTCACAGGCATCTCTCGCATCATTATCATAAAGTCGGGTAAAGGCTGAAAGGCGTTTCTCTGGTCTGCGCCGAGCCATACATACAGTGAAGCGTTTTTATCAAGGTGGGCTATCGTTAGTTCTATCCATCTCTCACACCACTCGATGTATTCATGAAGGCCGCGTTCCTCAAAAGCAATAAGATTATATGGGGGGTCATGCATAGCAAGGTGAGCAAGATCATTTCCCATTAAGGCCGATATATGCTCTGGATTTGTAGCATCCAAACAACCAACTTGATGCCTGCTCTGAGGGTCTTGCCAGATTTCTCCATACGATAATCTACAATGCGGTAGTAGCTTCTCGCGTAAGTCTGGATGCTGGTCGAGTCTTGGTAATGGGTTGTTTTTCACAGTAGCCTCTAAACTCCTCCTAGAGCTTTTACTTATTGTACTTTACATGCTCAAGTTGCTTCTAACATATGTTGGAGCGCACGCGCACGTAACGAAAGCCGCGCGCTTTGTGCCTTCACGCGAAGGGACGCGCGGCTTCGCTTCGGCATGAAAGGCGTGCGGCCACTTTAAGCCATGCCGACGACTCGTTAATCCATGCTCTAGGCATCTGCGCTACTGCGTCCGCTGCCCGAGTGACATCAGGGCTGCCCGCACGCCCATCCGAACCAGGTCAAGGAGCAGAAGCGGTTGCCGGGCCGAAGGCTCTTGCGGCGTGCCGTGCGGGGCGGTTGCGTTGGGCGTAAATCGGCTGAGGGCCGGAATGTCCCGCGCTGGTTAATTCGAGCGCCCGGCGGTTAGACTTCATTGATGAGCAATTCAGGGGCGACTACGGGCGAGTCCGCGCCGGGCCGTGCGGACCGGGTGACAATCGCGGGCGTGATCTGGATGTGCGCGGCGCAGTTCTTTGTCGCCCAGGTAGTCGCACAGTCCCGTTGGACCACTCCCTTCAGCCTGGCGACGAACTACATCAGCGATCTGGGCAATACGACGTGCGGGTTGTACCCGGCCGCAGGCGGCTCATACGTCTGCTCGCCGTGGCACGCTTTGATGAACGCCTCTTTCATTCTCCAGGGCGCGCTTACGCTGTCGGGCGCGGCGCTCGCGCGTCCGGCCTTCGCAGGGCGGCGCTGGAGCGCGGGCGTGTTCCTCCTGCTCGTCGTGACAGGGCTCGGCATTGCCGGTGTCGGGCTCTTCCCGGAGAACGTCAACAACGGCGCGCATGTGTTGAGCGCGGGCGCGCAGTTTATTACCGGGAACGCAGCGCTGATTCTGTTCGGCGTCGGCGTGGGCAGGGAGAAGCGATGGCGCGTATTCGCGCCGGTCTCGGCGGCTCTCGGCATCATCGGACTGCTCGCGACCGCGCTCTTTACGCAGGGGTTCGGCCTCGGCCTGGGAGTCGGCGGCATGGAGCGCGTCGCAGCCTACACGTTCCCTCTCTGGCTGGTCACGGCCGGGGCGCTGATGTTGAGAAAGCGTCCTCTGGCGTCCGGTCAATAATTTCTGTCACAGGGGATGAGTCAGCGGTGTTTTATCAGTTAAGGAGTTCTCAGAGAGGTTTATTCGGGAGCGGTTTTTGAAACGATTATTTCCAGTCGGAGAGACGATGAAGACGTATCAGAGAAAACCGGGAAGGCCCTCGCCATTGACCGTAGGCAAAGGCTGCGCCAAAAGAATCATTGTGGTTGCGGCAATGATGATCGCAGCCCTCTCATGCGCCGCTTCCGGCCAGACCCTGAGTCGCCGGGCGGCTCTTGAGCCCGGCAACAAAGAGAATGGCGGCGGGAGCAAAGCCGCGGCCCGGAAGGCAGAGAGCGCCGGGCAGCAGTTAATCGCGCCGCGCGCAGACCATCACACGCACATCTGGAGCTTAAACGCTTCGACGCTCGTGACAGAACCGCTGCTGCCGGTCGTCGAGTTGCCGGAGGAGCTTAAGCGATTGCTGCAAGACAAAGAGCGGTTCGGCGGAAAAGACAAGAATCCGGCGGCGCTCGCCGGGCTTTATACGAAAGAGGCGCTTGTGATGAATCCGGGGTCGGGGACGACACCCAGCCCTTTCTGGCTGCGCGGCGAGCGTGCCGTCAGGTTCGTGACGGAGAACACCGTCATCGCGCGTTTACTGCCGACCGCATTCGACCTGAGCGGCTCGTCGGGCTACGTCGCCGGTTACGAGGTGTCAGGCGAAGGCGCGTCCGCTCGATACCTGAACAACTTTCTTTACGTCATCAAGAAAGAGGCCGACGGAAAGTGGCGGATTTCGTCCGAGGTCTTTACCGTCAACCCTCCCCCGCTGCCGAAGGCGATTACGGCCGAACAACTGATTGCCGAAATGGATGCCGCCGGGGTCAAACGCGCGGCGGTGCTTTCCGTAGCCTTCTGGTTTGGTAATCCGCGGCGAAATATAGCGGACGATTACCCTAAGGTTCGTGCGGAGAACGACTGGGTGGCAGAGCAAGTGGCGCGTTACCCGGAGAGGCTGGTCGGCTTTTGCAGCTTCAATCCACTGAAAGACTACGCGCTCGAAGAGCTTGCCCGCTGTGCGCGGAACCCGATGTTCAAGGGCTTGAAACTGCACCTCGGAAACTCGCGCGTGGATGTCCTCGACCCTGAGCACATAGAGAAACTACGCACGGTCTTCCGCGCAGCTAATGAGAAGCGGTTTCCAATCTTAATTCATCTCTGGACCTCGTTCGGGAACTACGGGCGGGCGCATGCGGAAGCCTTCCTCAACCGGGTGCTGCCTGTAGCGCCGAATATCCCTATTCAGATTGCGCACATGGCGGCATCCGGGCCCGACTATCATTCGGACGATGCGTTTGAGGTCTACGCAAATGCCGCCGCCCGCAACGACCCGCGGATGAAGAATGTCTACGTTGACGTGGCCAGTATGGTGACAAGCAACACAGCGCCCGAGACCCTGGAACTAGTCGCCAGGCGGCTGCGCCAGGTCGGACTGCAACGCGTCCTCTTTGCATCGGACCGCTCTCCGGGCTTCGGGAACGAATCACCGAAGGATGCCTGGGCCGCATTCCGTCGTCTGCCGCTGACAGAGAAGGAGTTCAGGACGGTCGCGGAGAACGTCGCCCCGTACATGCGCGAAGCCGGTCGCGCTGCCACCGACGACCTCTCCCGACCGCAGCTTAATGACGGCGTTCCCGAAGCTCGCCGCGCTGCCGGGATTCCCGGTCTCTCGCGCCCGGACAGAGCCGAACGATGAGAGAGTTGCGAGGGCCAGCATCAGTCTTGAGCTTCATCGTCAATCGCCTCGTGAGCATCAATTCCCTCTTGAGAGAGCCGGGCTCAAGGTAACCGGCTTAGAGCATCGTCTTGAGAAGGCCGTTGGCGATGACCGTCTCGTAGGCGTACCAGAGGCCGAAGATGATGCTCACCGTCGCCGCCAGAGTTTGCAACCCGTAGTGGATGCCGTTGACCCGCCGCGCCGTCAGCGCAAAGGGCAGACCGATGAGGCCCGACATCAACAGCATCCCGCAGATAGAGCCGATTCCGAAGACTCCCAGGTAGACCAGCCCGAGCACCGTCGAATCGAGCTGCGCGAGGATGAGCAGCGTCAGCGCCGACGAGCCCGCCAGGCCGTGCATCGCGCCAACCAGAAACGGCTTGAAGCCGAGCCGCGAGACCGCGTGCTCGTGAGTCGGCGCAGCGGAGGCAGCGGCGTCCTCGCGCTCGTGAAAGTGCAGGTGAACGTGCGTGAGATTGTCGTGGCTGTGACGGTGAATGTGCATGGCCGCGCGGCGGCGCAAGGCTCGAATAAGCGCGCTCGCGCCGAGCCCGATAATCATCAGGGCCACGCCGAACTCCAGCCAGGGCGCGACCCTCGCCGGAATCGTGATCCGCAGGCCGAGCACCAGTATCCCGACGACGATCAGCGCCGCCGTGTGCCCGGCCCCCCAGAGAGCCCCTATCAGGGCCGAGCGCAGCAGATTGCGCTGCTCGCTGACGATTGCCGAGACGGCGACGACGTGGTCCACTTCGGTCGCGTGCTTGAGGCCAAACACGAATCCGAGCCCCAGCAAAGTCAGTGCGCTGAGCGAATTCAAAGCTGCTTCTCCTGCCCTGTTCCTGGTAAGTGCTCGCCGCCGGGCGGCGAAGCAAAGATGCGCGCCCTGACTAATAGACGCGCCCCCGGCATGTCTCGCAGGCCGCCCGCACCGTGGCCGTTTCCCGCGACGCTGGCGCTTTAGCCGGAAGCGTTCTTAAGATTCCGGGGGCGGCCCGCAGTACGACTCCGTCATCTTGCGAAAGTGATAGCCCATCGCCGCCAGCATGAATGCCTGCGAGAATTTGTCGCGGTGAGAGCGCATCACTTCGCGCACGTAGCGCCAGAACTCGCGGCGCTCGCCGTCGCGGATGCCGAGCGAGAGCACGACGCGCGCCAGTGCGACGAGTTCGTTGGCCAGGCTGCCGCGCCGCACTTCCGGCGTCTGCTGCTCGACCTGCCTCATGCTGTCGAGCGCGCGCCGGTAATACTCCTTCGAGCCGTAAATCGTCCGCAGGATGGTCTTGTATCCCTCGACCAGCTTCTCGGCGCTCATCCGCGGAACGAAGTTCAGCGAGCAGTCCGTATTATTCCCGGAAGTATCGCAGAGCAGGCGTTCTTCGCGCTTGAGCCGCCGCCAGAGCTGCGTGTCGGGCAGCGCCGTCAGCAGCCCGACCATCGCGAGCGGGATGGCGCTCTCGCGTATGAAATTGATCTGTTGCTCGAAGATGTCCTCCGGGTCGTTGTCGAAGCCGACGATGAAGCCTGCCATCACCTCTATCCCGTGCCCCTGAATCTTCTTCACCGATTGGAGCAGGTCGCGCCGCGTATTCTGCCCCTTCTGCGCTTCCTTGAGACTGGCTTCGACCGGCGTCTCGATGCCCAGAAACACCCTCCGAAACCCGGCCAGCCGCATCTCTTCGAGCAGCGCGTCGTCCTCCGCCAGGTTGACGCTGGCCTCCGTCACGAAGGAGAACGGATAGTGATGCCGCTCGGACCAGCCGATCAGCTCCGGGAGGAGTGCGCGGACGCTCCTTTTATTGCCGATGAAGTTGTCGTCCACGATAAACACGATGCCGCGCCAGCCGGACTCTAGCAGCGCATCCAACTCGGCCAGCACCTGCTCGTTAGTCTTAGTGCGGGGCACGCGCCCGTAAATCTCTATGATGTCGCAGAACTCGCAATTGAAGGGGCAGCCGCGCGAGTATTGCAGCGACATCGCCCAGTAGCTCCTGAGATCGGCCAGATGAAAGTCCGGGACGGGCGTCAGGGCCAGCTCGGGGCGCTCGGCCGCCCGGTAAACGCGCCGCGCACTTCCAGCTTCGAGGTCGCGGACGAACTCCGGCAGGGTGGTCTCGGCCTCGCCGACGAAAATGTGGTCGGCCTCGGGCAAGGCCCTCGCACTCGTCGAGACATACGGCCCGCCGACCAGGACGCGCTTGCCCTTCGCCTTGCTCGCCGCAACCACCGCTTGCAGCGAATCCTTCTGCACGATCATCGCGCTGGCAAAGACCATGTCCGCCCATTCGAGGTCCGAGTCGCGCAGGCCCTGGACGTTCAAATCAACCAGGCGCTTTTCCCAGGCGGCGGGCAGCAGCGCCGAGACCGTCAGCAGCCCCAGCGGGGGAAAGGCCGAGCGCTTGCCCTCGAACGACAGGGCGTGCCGGAAGCTCCAGTAGGTGTCTGGAAACTCCGGGTAAACGAGTAGAACATTCATCTTGTTTCCCTTCGCGCGATTCCCGTCAACTCGCCTTCGTACCCTTTCAGCATCCGTCCTCGACTTCTCGCCGTGCCTCAACAGCAAAGATTCTCGATCAAGAGCGGGCTACTGCGTGGTCGCGCCCGAACCGGCGGCCCTGCGCAGCGTCGGGCTGTTAAGGTCAAGCTCGGATTCGCGGATTACTTCGACGTTCGGGAACTGCTTGCGCAGGTTGTCGAGAAACTCCGCGGCATTGCCGACGATGACGATTGAAGCCTCTTTAGCGCCCAGGCGCGTGCCCGCGAACTTTTGAATATCGGCAGAGGTGACGTTCTGCACGCTGGCAATGTAGTGATTGATCTCATCCAGGCCGAGGCCGTAGAGGGCGAGCGAGGCTATCTGCCCGACCAGGCTCGCGGTCGTTTCCAGGTTCCGCCCGAAGCCGCCGACCAGGACGGCCTTGCGCGGCGTCAGCTCTTCCGGCGCGATGGGCTCGCTGGAGAGGCGCGTCAGCTCGCTCGTCAGGAGCGACGCCACTTCCGCGCCCGTCTGATTCTTGGTCTGCGCCGAAGCGACGAACGAGCCGACATCCCTGCGCACGTCGAGCACGCTGCGCGCTCCGTAGCTCAAGCCCCGCTTGATGCGTATCTCCTGGTTGAGACGACCGGAAAATCCCGCCAGGATGGAGTTAGTGACGATGGCGCGGAAATAGTCCGGGTCGGAGCGTTGCAGCCCCGGGCGCACCAGCAGCACGGCCGCCTGTCCCGCGTCCGGTTTGTCAACGACCAGGACGCGCGGCTTGAGCTTCATGATGGTCTC
>DASVWH010000153.1:0-5964 GCA_036389715.1 Pyrinomonadaceae bacterium
CGACTACAAAGTGACGCAGCTTCCGGGCGGCGTGCGGATGGTCGCCTCGACCTTCGACAACATGACGAGCGCGACCACAGGGCTCGCACTGCGGCTCGACGCCGTGCCCGAAGAGCAGCTCGTCTATCTCTCGATTCTGCCCGCGCTGCTGACCCGCGTCGGCGTCATCCGCGACGGCAAGCCCGTCTCATACGAAGAGATGAGCGAGTTGATGCGCAAGGAGATACTGGGCCTCAACGCCTATTTCAGCACCAACTTTGCGACCGACCGCGCCGAGCTGGTCGTGCGCGGCGCGGGCAACAACGCGGCCGAGTCCGCACGCGCCGTCGAGTGGATGAAGCTCGTGCTGACGAGCCCGGACTGGCGGACCGAGAATCTCTCGCGCATTCGCGACGCCGTGGACCAGTCCTTGAGCAACCTGAGAAACCGGATGCAGGGCTCAGAGGAATCCTGGGTCAACAATCCGGCCGACGCCTACTGGCGGCAGGACAACCCGCTGCTGCTCTCCATCTCTTCATTCCTGACGCAGGCGCACAACGCTCATCGCCTGCGCTGGATGCTCAAGGACGCGGGCGCGCCCGAAAGCCGCGCGGCCATCTCCTCATTCCTGGAGAAGCTGGCGGGGGCGCAGGGCACGCGCTCTGACGTTAAGGCGCTCGTCGGTGCGATGCAGGGCAACGCCGCCCTGGCCGAGAGGCTCCCGGCCAATCTCAAATCTCACCTGGATGATTTCTCCGCCCTGCCCGCGGAGGCTCGCGCTCTTGCGGTCGAAGCCGCCAGGGACCTGGACCAACTGCTCGCGGACATTCCAGACGCCTCGCTCGCGGCCGACTGGGCCTACCTTTGCAAAGAGATTCGGCACGACCTGCTCATCTCGCCGGAGAAGACGCTGGCGGATTTGAACGCGCTGCGCCGGAGCCTGCTCAAGACCGGCAATGCGCGGATGTTTATGACGGGCTCGCGCGCCAGCCAGCAGCAGCTTGCCGCGGGCATCGGCCAACTGCTCGCGGGCTTGCAGCCGGGGAAAGACGCGCCTGCCGCGCGCTCCGGTACCAGGCTCGTTGACGCGCGGCTGCGCGCTCGCGTACCCGAAGCCGCAGCGCCCGTCTTCGCCGGACTCGTCAACCCTAACTCGCAGGGCGGCGTCTTCCTGAACTCTGCTCCCGGCGCGAGCTACAGGGACACGGACGCGGAGGTGCTGCTTCAGTACCTGGCTTCGCGGCTCTACGCGGGCGGCGGGGCGCACGGCATCTTCATCAAGACCTGGGGCGCGGGGCTGGCCTACAGCAACGGCTTTCGCGGCTCGCCATCCATCGGGCGCATCGGCTACTACGCGGAGCGCACGCCGGAGCTGCCGCAGACCCTGCGCTTCGTGATAGACGAGCTAAAAAGAGCGCCGCGCGACCCGAGCCTTGTCGAATACGCCATCGCGCAGGTCTTTCGCGAGTTCCGCTCGGCTTCAGAATACGAAGCGCGCGGCGAAGCGATGGCCGCGGACCTCGCCGACGGCCTGACGCCCGAAGTCGTCAGCCGTTTCCGCCGCGCCATTCTGGACCTGCGCAAGCGGCCGAACCTCGCCGCGGAGCTTTACGACCGGATGGGCGCGGCCTATGCCAGAATACTGCCCGGCTACGGCGTCAAGGCCAGGGACGTGAAGGGCGCGGTCAATTTCATCATCGGCCCGGAGAAGCAGTTCGCCTCCTACGAGGAGTATCTGAAGTCGGTCGAGGGCCCCGAAGCGCGCGTCTACAGGCTCTACCCGCGCGATTTCTGGATGCCTTTGAGGATTTCCGAGTAGGGTTTAAGTCGGCTCATCTTGAGCAGACGAACCGCGTCATGTTTAAAGACGACCCATCTCATGTTTGAGGACGAACCGCGTCAGGCTCGTCTTTCGAGGATGAGTCGCGCGATGGCGCGCAGGAGCGGCGTCGGTCTTTCGATGCGGTCGAGCGCGGCGCAGGCTTCGCGGTGGGATGAGGCGGCGCGTTCGCGCGTCGCTTCGAGACCGTAAACGGAGGGATAGGTAGCCTTCAAAGAGCGCGCGTCCTTGCCGGGCGTCTTGCCCAGGTCGGCGGCGGTCGCCGTCACGTCCAGCAGATCATCCGTAATCTGAAAGAGCAGCCCGAGCGCATCGCCGTAGCTCGTCACGGCCGCCAATTCACGTTCGCTCGCGCCCGCGATGAGCGCGCCCGCACGCGCGGAGGCTGAGATGAGCGCGCCCGTCTTGAGACGGTGGATGCGTTCAAGCTCGGAGGGCGAGACCTCGCGCGATTCGGCGGCGAGGTCCAGAGCCTGGCCCTCTACCATCCCGAGGGGTGCGCCCGCCGCCCGCGCCACTTCCAGCACCAGTCGGACGCGCACCTCCGGCGAAAGGCTTTCGTCTGCGGCAATGGTTTGAAAGGCCAGGGTCTGAAGCGCGTCTCCCGCGAGAATCGCCGTCGCCTCTCCGAAGCGGACGTGGCAGGTCGGACGCCCGCGCCGCAGCTCGTCGTCGTCCATCGACGGCAGGTCGTCGTGAATCAGCGAATAGGTGTGAATCATCTCCAGCGCGCAGGCTGTGTCGAGCAGCACACCGGCCGGGGCGTCGAAGGCGCTTCCCGTCGCCAGCAAGAGCAGCGGGCGAAAGCGCTTGCCGCCCCCGAGCAGGCTCCAACGAATGGCACTCTGAATGCTTTGCGGAGCTTCGTCTTCCGGCGCGGCGACGAGCACTGCGAGACGCGAGTCAACGAGCCCTCGATAGCCGCCGAGCACAGCGCGAGCCTCCGCTTCGCTCATCACCGGCGACGATTCGGAAACGGGCAAGGATTCCGAAGAGGATTCAGAAGACGCTTTCATCATCTTCGGCTCCCTCGTCTTCCGCCAGGCGCTCAAAGCCGGACACGGCCTCTTCGTCGAAGGCGCTCAGGACGGGGCGGCCTTCGCCGTCGCGGAGCAGGACTTCGATGCGGCGCTCGGCCTGGTTCAATCTCTCCTGGCACTCGCGCGACAGGCGCACGCCCCGCTCGAAGAGCTTGAGACTCTCTTCGAGCGGCAGGTCGCCGCGCTCCAATTCGCGCACGATCTTTTCCAGCGCCGCCAGCGTCGCTTCAAAATTCTTGCCCTGTGTCTCCGTCTTTTTCATCCGCACTCCACTAATGAATCAATCTCTTCCCTTCTTACCTTCTGCCCGCGGCCTTGCCCGCCTGCTTTTTCTTCGTCTCCGGCAGGATGTCCGTGCCGATGATGGAGCCGATTGAGGGCAGGTCCCTGGCGAGGGCGTCAACGACGCGCCTGGCCAGCGCATCGTCCCTGATGGCGACGACCTGCCAGCGCGCGTCGCCGTTGCGCTGCATCGTCAGCTCGACGGGAGAGCCGCCAGCCTGCGCGCTGACCCTGGCAGTCTCGCCCTCCTGGCGTATCTCTGCGATGTAAGGCACGGCCAGCGCGACGATGAAGAAGGGCTTGCCCGCAGCACGCGCGGAGTTATCCCTGACCAGCCTCATCATCTCGTCGCGGACCTTCGGCGCAAAGGCCGGAAGAAGTTTCGGCAGGAGCATCTCGGCCTGCATCCGCACGCCCGTAGAGACGCCCGCCCCGGCGCGGCCCGCCTGGTCTATCACCTGCGGGACGAAGCCCTCGACGATCCTGTTGGTGTCAACCACTTGGTCAAAGGCTGCCGCATCATTGCGCTGCGCGGCGTCAATGAGCAGCGCCAGCGAATAGGCCGGTTTGGTCCTCAGGTTGCGCCAGTAGAGATAGCCGCCGATGAACAGCCCGAGCAGGAGAGCGCCGAGGATTATCAGAACGACGGGCCACCTGCGGCGGCGTCCGGGCTGCTGGTAGTAGCCGCCCTGGTACTGCTGCTGCTGCTGCGCGTGCGGCGGCAGGTGCAGCCGCTCGCGCGCCTTGTCGAGGCTGATGACGATCCGGCTGCGCCTTGGCGGCGGCGGAGGATTATTTTGAACGGGGGCAGACATCAGGTTTTCTCCATCCCTTCAACGCGGCAGCGCAGAGCGCCCTCCGCTAAACGTAAACGCAGGGGCGCGCCGACACGCGTTTCCCTCGCGTCTCTGAGCAGGCGGCCCTGCTCGTCTTCGGCGAGCGCATAGCCGCGCTTGAGCACAGCCAGCGGCGAAAGCGCGTCGAGCGATGCGACACCGACCGCCAGCCGCGAGCGGGCCTCATCGAGCCGCGCCGTCGCCGCCGCATCGCGCTCGGCACAAAGGAGTTTGAAGCGCAGACGCGCCGCCGCCAGTCGCGCGCCGAGTCGTGCGGGCGAGAGCCGACAGGCGACGGCGTCGCTCTGCCGCCTGGCCCGCTCGGCCGCGCGCGCGACGAGCGTTTCGAGCCTGTGCGCGGCGGCGTCAACATTCGCCTTCGCGTCCCTCAATCTCTCGCGCACTTCGTCGAAGCCGGGCGACATGGCGGCCTCCTGCACGCGCACGCGCGCGTCGAGCAGTTGCGCGCTCAGGGCCCGGACGAAATCGCGCGTCAGTCCTTCGACGTAAACCGCGATCTCGTCTTCGCGCGCCGCGACCAGCTCGGCGGCGGCGGAGGGCGTGGCCGCGCGCAGGTCCGCTGCAAAGTCCGAGATGGTCACGTCCGTCTCGTGGCCGACCGCCGAGATGACCGGAATCCGCGAGGCCCTGAAGGCGCGCGCGACCGCCTCCTCGTTGAATGCCCAGAGGTCTTCGGCCGAGCCGCCGCCGCGCCCGACGATGAGCACGTCAATCGTTTCGTCCAACCGCCCGCGGCTGAGGGCGCGCGCGTGATGCTCATTGAGCAGCTCTACGGCCCGCGCGATTTCGAGAGCAGCGCCCGTGCCCTGCACGCGAGCGGGCGCAAAGAGCACGTCAACGGTGCGCGTCCGGCGCTTGAGCACGTTGAGGATGTCGCGGATGGCCGCGCCCGACGGCGAGGTGACGACCCCGACGCGGCGCGGAAAGCGCGGCAGCGGGCGCTTGAGTTCCTCCGCGAAGAGTCCTTCGGCCGCGAGGCGGTCGCGCATCTGCTCGAAGGCAACGCGCAACGCGCCCGCCCCGACCGGGTCCAGCCCCTCCACGATCAGCTCGTATTCGCCGCGCGGCTCGTAGACGGAGAGGCGGCCGCGCACGCGCACCTGTAAGCCGTCGGACGGGCGAAAGCGGATGCGCCCGTTGACGCCCCTGAAGCAGGTCGCGCGCAGCTGTGCGCCCTCGTCCTTGACCGTGAAATACCAGTGGCCCGAAGCGTGCGCCTTGAAGTTGGAGATTTCCCCCTCGACCCAGACGGAAGCGAAGCGCGATTCGAGCGCCCCGCGGACCTGCATCGTCAACTCCGTGACGGAGAGCGGGCGGCGCTCCGTCTCGTCAAAGAGTGATAGGAGTAAAGGGTGTGTCATCAGTTCGCACTTGATAATAAAGCCTTCTCTATGCCTTCGATGAGCGGGGGCAATTCCTCCGTCACCGTCCGCCAGACAATATCGAGATTGATGTCGAAATAGGCATGAATGAGCCGATTACGCATGGCAATAATGTCCGGCCAGGGAGCCCGGCCAATTCGGCTTTACACTCCGGCGAAACCCTGCTTGCGGCCTCGCCGATAATCTCAATCGACTTGACCAGCCCATGAGCAAGCGATTTGAATCAAGCTCAAATCTCGATTTGCCGACGGTAAATGTTAACGCTTCACGCGCCGCGTCGAGCATATGCCGGAGGCGAATCGCATCATCTCTGCGCATACTGGACCTCGGCCGTCGCCAGCACCTCGTCGCGGAAGTATCGGCTCAAATCCTGCGGCGTTCGCAAGTCTACCTTCCGGTTGCCAAGCAGCGCCGATAATTCGCGCTCCATTCCTGCCAGGCGAAGCAGGCCGGGAACATATTGCGGCTCGAATTCGACGAGCACGTCAATGTCGCTCTGGGGACGGAAATCGTCACGCAGGATAGAGCCGAACAAGGAGAGCCTTGTAATGTGATGGCGACGGCAAAATTCCGCCACCTCTTCC
>DASVWH010000154.1:0-3732 GCA_036389715.1 Pyrinomonadaceae bacterium
GGTCGCGTGTCTGGTTCGAGCACCAGAACCTGCGCGACGAACGTGCAGAGGCGTTTAGCTCGTTGCTCTGGGAGGGTGTCTATACCTACTCATATGTCGCTCGCGCGACGACGCCCGGCAACTTCGTCGTCCCGCCCGCGAAGGCCGAAGAGATGTACCATCCCGAAACCTTCGGGCGCGGCTCGACAGATCGCGTCGTCATCGAGTAAGGAAGCGGCCGGGCTTAAAGACAACCGCGCCGCAGGCCGCAGGGACAACGGGCGCAAGAATGAAAGCAGGGCTGCTCTGGTTAAGAGCAGCCCTGCTTTCATCTTTACGGTTTCGGCTGGCTCGCGGCGGCATCCTCTCAGAAGACGACGGGCCTGCCCTTGATATAGTCCATCAGCATGTTGAGCATCTTCTCTTCCGCCTCGGTCGAGCCCGTGAAGCGCAGGGCGAAACCCATCTCGCTGATCTGGTAAACGACTTCTCCCCAGAGGCTCGTGTAAGTCTGCCGGTCGGTCGGCAGCTGGATTTCGATTCTAATCAACTCTCTCGGCATCACTTCGTCGGCCGTCAGGATGAAGCATCCCGTAGAGCTGATGTCAACGATGGTTCCCTCGTGCTGGGCCAGCACACCTTCCCAGCGCGCATTGAGGTTAACCAGAATACGTTCTGCCCTTCTCTTATCAACAACCATCTGAGGTTCCTATGCGACCATCGTCGGCCGGATGGCCTTGACTCTATGATTGATTACTTCGGGAGACTCTCCGACATTATTCGAGATCGCGAGCGGCTGCAAGGGCGTGCAGGTATCGGCCAGGATTTTCTCTGCGCCGCTGACGACCAGCGGTCTTGAGAAGAAGTAGCCCTGCCCGTTCTCGCAGCCGAGCCTTCTGAGCAGGGCGAGCTGGTCCTTGGTCTCCACGCCTTCGGCGACCACGTCCATCCCGAGCGTTTGCGCCAGCATAATGATGGTGCGCACGATCTCGATGTTCTCGTTGTTCTCGGACATGCGGATGACGAAGGAGCGGTCAATCTTGAGAGTGTCAATGGGAAAGCGGTGCAGGTAGCTCAGGGAAGAATAGCCCGTGCCGAAATCGTCTATGCTCAATTGCAGGCCGAGGGTCCGCAACTGCTTGAGCATCTCGGTCGCCGTGTCTATGTTCTCCATCACGACGCTCTCCGTAATTTCGAGCTTGAGGCTGCGCGGGTCGAGCTTGCTCTGTTCGAGAATCTGCTTGATCTGGTCAATCAAATCGGGCTGCGTGAACTGCTTGCTCGACAGGTTGACGCTGATGAAGAGCGGCTGTTCGGAAGAGAACCTGCGCTGCCAGCGGCGCATCTGCTGGCACGCCTCTGCCAGCACCCACTGGCCGATGGCCAGAATCTGGCCCGTGTCCTCTGCGACCGGAATGAAGTCCAGCGGCGAGATCAATCCGCGCTCCGGGTGACGCCAGCGGACCAGCGCCTCGAAGCCGCGCAGGTTGAAACTGTCGAGCGAGACAATCGGTTGATACTGAAGAAAGAACTCGTTGCGCTCCAGTGCGCGCCGCATGTCCGTCTCCAGTTGCAGGAGATTGATGGCCAGCGCGTGCATCGCTTTGTCGAAGACTTCGTGGCGCGCCTTGCCCTGCGACTTGGCGCGGTACATGGCCGTATCGGCGTCGCGCAGGATGTCTTCCGGGTGCTCGTAGCCGGTCGAGCTTGGAGCGATGCCGATGCTCACCGTCGTGAAGACCTCGCGCCCGCTCAGATTAAAGGGGACGGACAAATCCTGCTGAATCCGGTCGGCGATGGCGATGGCCTCGGTCTCGTCATCTATGTCTTCGAGAATGATCGTGAACTCGTCGCCGCCGACTCTGGCCACGGTATCGCCCAGCCGCAGGCATTTCTCCAGCCTGCGCGCGATTCCGACCAGCAGTTGATCGCCGATCATGTGGCCCAGACTGTCGTTGATAATCTTGAAGCGGTCGAGGTCCAGAAAGAGCACCGCGAAGATTTGGCCGTTGCGCCTCTGCGTGCGCGCCATCGTCAGCTTCAGGTGGTCCAGGAAGAGGGCGCGGTTGGGCAGGCCCGTCAGGGCGTCGTGAAAGGCATCGTGGAGCAACCGCTCTTCGGCACGCTTGCGGTCTGTAATATCCTGAATCTGGAAGATCAGGTGCATCACGTCGTTGTCGGCATCGCGCGCGCCCCTCGAAACGCTCCATAAGACCCAGACCGGATGCCCCTGCTTGTGCAGGTAGCGCTTCTCTATCTGGTAATTGAGGATTTTACCCTTGAGCAGCTGCTTGATTTTTGCCAGCGCCGGGCCGAGGTCTTCCGGGTAAGTTATCTGCTGGAAATTGCTTGCCAGCAACTCCTCGGCCGTATAGCCCAGGATGTCGCAGAGCGATTGATTGACCTCCAGCCAGCGCCCCTTGGCCGAAACCAGCGCCATCCCGATCGCGGCGTGGTCGAAGGCGTTGCGGAAGACTTCCTCCGCTTCGTCCATCGCCGGAAGACCGCTGCCGCCGCCGACCGTGCGTTCGACTTGACCGGCGGGAGCGGCCGTCGCTTTCAGGTACGTGCTACAGGCGAAATAAGCGATGGAGGTTATCGTCGCGGCTGCGACCGAAGGATAAAAGCCGGCCATCCCGACCAGCTTGGCCGCGGCCCCGGCTGCCGTCGCCACCGCACAGTATGTCGTCAGCTCCCAGACGTAATTGATGCCGGAGAGGGGCGAAAAGGGTTGGTGTTCGGCCGCCTGGTTGAGCAGCAGAAAGCAGTGATGAATGGTCGTGCGCAGCAGCGCCATGACGCAGACGGCGAGAATCAAGGCCGTCGAATCATGGCTCCCCGGCAGCGCTGTCGGCTCGCCGAACCAGGCTCTCAGGGCCAGGAAGCTCAGGAAAGTGGAGATGACCGTCACCGCCGAATTGAAGAGCACCGCCCCGGCCCTTTTGCCCAGGCGCAGCGAGACGGACAATCCGGCCATGCCCGCCATCAGGACCGCGGCTTCCCCGCCGAAGAGCAGCATGGCTAGAAAGACCAGCCCGTCCGAGAGCGGAACCTGGCCCCGCGTGTGCGGGATTTTAATCGTCAGCCCCGTTCCGGTATTGACGGCCAGCAGGACTAAAAGCAGGAAAGGCACGCCGAGCTGCGCGGACGGCAATTGCAGCGCCGAGAGCAGCAGAAAGCCTGTGGCGATGGCCGCCACCAGCCAGGTGAGCGGCTTGGCTAGAAGTTGAGTCCCCATATAATTTATGCTTTAAAAACCGGGCTTTCAAAAAAGGCTAGACTACGAGGCGCGGGCTGCGCGGTGCAGGCACGCTCCGCTTCGCAAGCCGCGTGCCGCCCCACTGAAGAGCGGCGCGAAAGTGTAAGTTCTTTAAAACCGGGCGCTTTTTGCCTCTTCGACGCAAAAGCCGGGACGATTTTCACCCGCCGCTGGCAGAATCCGTAACCCGTAATTGACAATTATTGTCACCTGCGGCCCGCGCCCCTATGACATGGCGCCGCTCGTCCGTCGCAGGGCACAACCCCCGGAAGCAAAATAGTTCTCGTTCCGGTAAATTTCACTTGATTTAACTTTTTAAACATCTTATAAGTATTCTGCGGGTGGACAAGCTCGCGTTTGCCGCCCGGAAGCGAATGAGGAAAGCTCAAGAACCTTCGGATAGATGCCCTTCAGGATGACTCAAGTTCCGTCATCGCCATCCAGTCCACAGCACTTTCCAGCAGATAGAACGCCACCTCGCAGACTGATGCTTT
>DASVWH010000155.1:0-22993 GCA_036389715.1 Pyrinomonadaceae bacterium
CGGAGGATTTCGTCGAAGACCGCCTGCTCAGGGATTGCCGGGAGTTCGGCACGCTCCGGCTCTCGCGGACACAGCTCCAGCGTTACCGTCGAATCTTTGTGCCGCGCGGCGAGGCCGCCGACTACGAGGATTTTTGCCGCCTCGGCCCGTTCGAGAGGATGCAGATCAGCCGCAACCTCTACGACCTGGCGCGGCGCGAGATGAACGACCTCTCGCGCGCTTCGGGCGGCAGGAGTTTCCCCGCCAGCGACTTGCGGGACGCGCGCGCTGCCTTCGCGCAGGTCGCCGCGGAGATCGGGACGCAGTACAGCCTCGGTTATTACTCGACGAACAAATCGCGCGACGGGCGTTACCGCGCCATCCGGGTCGAAGTCCGCGGCATAGGCGGGGGCGGCGCAAAGGTGCGCGCGCGCGAGGGCTACGTCGCGCCGAAGGGCTGACGCTTACCCGGTGAACTTTCGCCGGGCGCTCGCGGCCGGACGGCGTGGTAAGATAACCGGCAAAGCTCCGGCGCATGAATAAATCCTGAAAATGAGGCGAGAGGTGTGCAGTTAAATGAAGGGTGAGATTGCATTTGATCGAATCACGCTGATGGTGCTCGATAGTGCGGGCATCGGCGAGATGCCGGACGCGGCCGAGTGGGGCGACGCGGGCTCGGACACGCTGGGCCACATTATGGAATCGCGCGAGGTGCGCCTGCCGAACTTGCAGCGCTACGGCCTCGGAAACATCCGCCCGCTCAGGAATATTCCGCCCGCCACAGAGGCCCGCGCCTCCTACGGTCGCTGCGCCCTGCGCTCGAACGGCAAGGACACGACGACCGGCCACTGGGAGATGGCCGGAATCATCCTTGAGCGCGCGTTCCCGACCTACCCGCAGGGCTTCCCGGCCGAGATCATCAACCGCTTCGTCCTGGAGACGGGCGTGCCGGGCGTGCTCGGCAACGTCCCAGCCTCCGGGACGGAGATCATCAAGGAGCTGGGCGCGGAGCACGTCCGAACCGGCAAGCCCATCGTCTACACCTCCGCCGATTCCGTCTTTCAGATAGCCGCTCACGAAGAGATTATCCCCGTGCGCAAGCTCTACGAAATCTGCGAGACGGCGCGCAGGATTCTGAGCGGCGCGGACGAAGTGGGCCGCGTCATCGCGCGTCCCTTCAAGGGAGAGCCCGGCGCGTTTAGCCGCACCGAGAATCGTCACGATTACGCCGTCCCGCCGCCGCGCGAGAATCTCCTGGTGACGCTCTCCGAAGCCGGGCTCGACGTGGTCTGCATCGGCAAGGTCGCCTCCATCTACGACGCCGTCGGCGTGACGGCCGACCTGCCCGCCAAGAATAACGACCAGTCGATAGATCAGACCATCGCCGCGCTGCACGACGCGACGCGCGGGCTGGTCTTCTCGAACCTGGTGGACTTCGACATGCTCTACGGGCATCGCCGCGACACGGAAGGCTACGCCCGCGCGCTCGAACATTTCGATGCGCGGCTGCCGGAGCTGGAAGCGGCGATGAAGGAGCGCGACCTGCTGATTATCACTGCCGATCACGGCAACGACCCGACGCGCCCCGGCTCCGACCATACGCGCGAATACGCGCCGCTCGTCGTCTTCGGCAAGAGCGCACGCGCGGGCGTTGACCTGCGCATCCGCGAATCGCTCGCCGACATAGGGCAGACGATTGCCGACAACTTCCACTTGAAGCTCGTCGCGGGCCGCAGCTTTCTGCCCGAGATAGTTTGAAATGTCGGGCGGCGCCAGCCCGCGCTCCCCGTTGGCGTCGCCGGAGAGCCATGGACCGTGACGACGGCCGGAGGCTATGCATCGGTTGACGCGTCCGGGGACGCGGCGGCTTACGCGTCAGGGTCTTTGAGCACCCCGATGAAGGGCAGGTTCCGGTAGCGCTCGGCGAAGTCCAGCCCGTAGCCGACGACGAAGGCGTCCGGGATAGTGAAGCCGAGGTAATCAATCTCGACTTTGACATCCCTTTTGCGCCTCTCCGGCTTGTCGAGCAGGGCGACGAGCTTGACGCTCCTTGCGCCGCGCGATTTGAGGTTGGCCAGTAGGTAAGAGAGCGTCAGCCCGGTGTCCACTATGTCTTCGACGACGAGGATGTCGCGTCCCTCAATCGGCACGTCGAGGTCTTTGACGATGCGGACTTCGCCGGAAGTGCGCGTGGAGGAGCCGTAGCTGGAGATGGCCATGAACTCGATGCCGAGGCGCAGGTCGGCGTTGCGCAGCAGGTCGCTGATGAAAATGCAGGCGCCCTTGAGCACGCCGATCAGCAGCGGGTTCTTGCCCTGGTAATCGCGCGCGATCTCCGCGCCGAGCTCGGCGATTCGCTGTTGCAGCCGCTCGGCGCTAATCATCGGCTCGATGTTGGGATTGCTGAATTCCGTGACGACTTGAGCGGAAGAAGTGGTAGACAAGTGTAAGCTCCAATTCTGTCAAGAGAAGAATGACTGCCCGGGGGCGGCGCGCAGCCCGATTTGCCTGCGCGCCCCGTCGTGCGACATACTATTCAAGCTCTCTCCGCAGGTCAATGGATGGATGGGAAGAGTTTTCAGTTTTTAGTTTTCAGTTTTCAGTTTCGAGCAAACAGCTTTCAGTCCGGGCACTTCAGCTTCCGCGTTTTAACTGAAAACTAAGAACTGAAAACTGAAAACTGTCCTCCCCAAAGTATCAATGAAAGGAAAAAGTGTGAGGTACTTTATCAGGTACGTGGTCGGCGCGGTCGTGCTGTTGGGTTGCGCGGCGTCGCCGGGTGTGCGGGTTGCGCGCGCGCAGCAGACCGGGAGTCAGGCCGCGCGTCCCGCCGGGCAGCAGAAGGCTCCGGGCGGCACTGCGGGAAAGGGCGCGGATGCGGGGCGGGGGCCGGGCGCGAGTAAGACGGGCGCGCCGCTGGACCTGCGCGTGCGCGCCAGTGAGAGCGCCATTGACGCGAGCATCCCTGCGGACCCGGCCGTCCAGGCCATCCTTGCGCCTTACAGCGTCAAGGTGCGCGAGCTGGAAACTCCCATCGGGAAGCTGGCGGGCGATCTGAAGCGGGGCGGGATGGGCGGCGGCTCGCTCGGCAACTTCGTCGCCGACGCGCTGCGCGAGCGCGCGCAGGTCAAGCTCGGCAAGCCCGTCCTGCTGTCGGTCATCAACAGCAGCGGATTGCGCAAGAACTCGATCACGGCGGGCGACATCAGCACCAGCGATATTTACGAGCTGCTGCCGTTCGAGAACGCCCTCGTCACGCTCGATTTGACGGGCGAGCAGCTGCGGCGCTTTCTGGACGTGACGGTCGCGCGGCGCAACGCGCAGTCGGGCGCGCGCATTACCTACCGCTCCAACGAGAAGAAGGTGAGCGAGATCGTCACGGTCCGGCTCGGCGCGGAGGGCGCGGAAAAAGAGATTGACCCGGCGGCGACCTACACCATCGTGACGATTGATTACCTGGTCAAGCGCGGCGGCGATTACAGCGTTCTCCAGGAAGCGAAGAACGTGCGGCCGCTCGGGCTGACGATGCGCGACGCCGTCCTCGATTACGTCAAGGCCGAGACGGCCGCCGGGCGGCCCTTGAAGGCCAAGCTCGACGGGCGTTTCCGCTACGATAAGACCGGCGCGACCAAGCCGGAGGGAGATGAAGACCCGCAATGATTACCAGACGAAAATTCCTCGGGGCGACAATCGCGGGCGGCGCATCGCTCTCGCTTGCGAGCGCGGCCCTGCCCTTCTTCAATCGCGTTCACAGCTACGAGGCGCTGGCCGCGCCGCTGCTCGTTCCCGAAAAGGGCGAGACGCTGATTACCTTCCTGCACACCAACGACATGCACTCGCAGATAGACCCGCTGCCCGCCAACGACCGCAACGCGGGCAAGGGCGGGGTGGCGCGGCGCGCAACGCTGGTCAAGCGCCTGCGCGCGGAGAATCCGAACACGCTGCTGCTCGACGCGGGCGATTCGTTCCAGGGCACGCCCTACTTCAATCTCTACAAGGGCGAGGTCGAGTACAAGGCCATGTCGGCCATCGGCTACGACGTGTGCACGCTCGGCAATCACGACTTCGACAACGGCGTCGAGGCGCTGGCGGCCGCGATGAAGTTCGCCAGGTTCGAGTTCGTTTCGACCAACTACGACGTGCGCGGGACGGCGATAGAGAATCGCGTCAAGCCCTACGTCGTGCGCGAGCTGGCGGGCGTGCGCATCGGCATCTTCGGGCTCGGCATCAAGCTCGAAGGCTTGAACCCGCCCGAGAGCTTCGCGGGCGTCAAGTATTACGACCCGGTCAAGGTTGCGAGCGGGGCCGTGCGCGTGCTGCGCGAGAAGGAGCGCTGTGCGATGGTGGTCTGCGCCTCGCACCTGGGCTATTACCCTGCGCCGAAGGGCGATGAGGTCGGCGATTCGCAGGTCGTGGCGCAGGTGGACGGGATAGACTTTATCGCCAGCGGGCACACGCACACCTTCATGCAGCAGCCCGTCCTGGCCAAGCAGCCGGGCGGCGGCAACACCGTCATTTTCCAGGTCGGGAAGAGCGGCATCTATCTCGGACGCGTGGATTTCACCGTCCGCGCGGGCAAGATTACGGCGCACGCCGGAAGACTCCTCGATTTAAGCGAGGCGCTGGCCTAAGCCTGGGCTGCCGGAGGCCGGACGTTGACAGCCTGTCACTCACGTCCGGCCTCCGTTCTCCGACATCCGAACTTTATGCCTGAAGATCAATCAACACGCGACCGCGTCCGCGCCCTGGTGCGCGACGTGCTCAACAACGCGCTGCCCGCCGACGAGGAAGGCGCGGGCCGGGCGAGCAGTGGCGATGAAGGAGGCCGCGCCGCCTCCGCCGCGGGGCCGCCCGCTCCGGCTGCTGCGAGTGTCGGCGGCGAAGCGCCGCGCCCTGGCCGCTTCATCAACACGGTGCCGGAGTCCGCCGCGGGCGCGGCGCAGGAGGAGCGTGCCTTCACCCGCGACGAATCCTCCAAGACCGTGATTACGGAGACTGACGTGCGAGATTTGGAGGAAGGCGCGCGACTGCGCATCGCGGAGGGCGCGCGGCTCACGCCGCTGGCCGCCGACATAGTGCGCGAGCGGCGGATAGAGCTGGTCCGGCGCGTGCCAAGGCGCGGCGTGCGCGGCAGTAAGATGGTCGCCGTCGGCGCGGACCACGGCGGCTTCCCGATGAAGGAAGAGCTCAAGGGCTTCCTCGCGGAGCTGGGCCACCGCGTCCGCGATTACGGCACGAACTCCGAAGAGGCCGTCGATTATCCTGACTTGGCACACGCCGTCGCGCGTGCCGTCGCCGACGCACAGGCCGAGGTCGGCATCATCATTGACGGCGCGGGCGTCGGCTCTGCGATGACTGCGAACAAAGTGCCGGGCGTGCGCGCCGCCGCCTGCTACTCGGTCGCGGTCGCCAAAAATTCCCGCGAGCATAACGACGCCAACGTCCTGACGCTCGGCAGCAAGACCATTACGAGTGCCGAGATGCGCGAGATCGTCGCGGCCTGGCTCGGGACCGAATTGAGCGAAGAGCGCCACCGCAAGCGCGTCGCCAAGATCGAAGCCATCGAGCGGCAGTACAGTCATTGAGCGCGGCGCGTCCCGCCCGGCCCGCAGTGACCCTTTCATGGCCCGCGCCCGGGGTTCGAGCCGCCTGGCCGCCGGGCGCACGAAGCCGCGCGCGTGTCCGCCCTCTGAATCTGACACGGGAGAGTTTCGGATGAGAGTCTTGAACAAGAGGCTGTTGAAGTGGACCTTGATCGTGCTGGCGGTGCTCTTGGTCGCCATCCAGGCGATTCGTCCGGCGAAGACGAATCCCCCGGTGGACGAGAGCAAAACCCTACAGGCGACGACGCAGGTCGCGCCCGAGGTCGGCGCGATCCTGGAGCGCTCCTGCAACGACTGTCATTCGAGCAGGACCGCCTGGCCCTGGTACAGCCACGTCGCGCCCATCTCCTGGTACTTAATCCGCCACGTCAACCGGGGCCGCAGGGAACTCTCTTTCTCGGACTGGGGAACCTACGCGCCGAAACGCGCGCTGCGCAAGCTACAGGAGATTTGCGAACAGGTGGAGCGCGATGAGATGCCCATGAGCTCCTACGTCATCCTTCATCCTTCGGCCAAACTCTCGGACGCGGACAAGCAGACGCTCTGTGCCTGGACCAAGCAGGAGAGCGCACGCCTGCTCGCGGCCCAGTCGGCCAACCAGCAACAGCAGCAGCCGGGCACGCCGCCGCAGCCCACCCCTCAAACACCACAGCCCGGCAATCAAACACAGCAGACGCCCCGCCCGCAATAAGTGTCAGGCCCGGCGCAAATAAGTGTCAGGCCAGGCTCACCCCAACAGTCCTCTGCCTTGAGCCGGGCATCCGCACACGCCACCCGTCAGCCCTTTTAAAGTCAGGACTGAAACACGTGCTGACGGCGTTGGAACATGCGCGGTTGGCGTTGGAACAGGCGGAAATGGCCCGGAATACGAGAAAGCGGGTTGAAACGGATGGAATGCGTATAGAAACGGCTTGCAGTGAGGTGAGAGAGGCTCGACTTCGCTCTGTCTTACGGGGCTTCAATTGAAAGATGCTGATGGACGGCTTTGGCGCGTGACCAGGGGATTTAAACCGCCCTCGCTTATCCCAGGACGGCGTCGGCGCTGACGCTCAGGCCGGGGACGGCTTGCGCCTGCGCCTCTTCGCCGCGCCGAGCGTGGCGGGTCGTCCTGTACGCGCCCGCCTCCGGGTCCGTGTAGATTTCTATCCGCCCGGCGGGCAGGTTGACGAACCAGACCTCGCTAATGCCCGCCTTCGCATAGAGCGGCAGCTTGTACGCACGGTCACTCTCGACCGTCGAATCGGCCACTTCGATGACGAGCAGCACGTCGGCGGGCGTCGGGTGTGCCTGGCGATAGAAATCGTCGCGCCAGGCCACCAGCGCGATGTCCGGCTGCGGCTCGGAGAACTCGTCCAGCCGAACCGGATTCTGGCCGCGCACGATGAATCTGCGTCGTGACGCTTCCGTGAGCAAGGCCGTCAGGAGATCGACACAGGCGGCATGGGCGCTTCCGATTGCCGACATCTCGAAAATCTCTCCTTCCAGGAGCTCAAGTCGAGCACCGGAACGAAAGATGCCCGCCGCGCCCATCCGCTCGTATTCGTCAACCGTAATCCAGTGTTTGTCTAATTGCCGTGACATCGCTCGCTCCCCTCAACAGAGGTTCTCTCAGTCCTCCTCCTCGGCGCGGATTCAGCCTTCGGCGCGGGCCTGCTCGACGATCTTCCGGGCGATTCGGCAGAGCGCCTGGTCAGAGAAGATAGGAAGACCGTTAGAGACGGTCAGCCTCTTCCGGGTCTATATCAGGCGCTTTGTCCAGCGCCCGCTCGAATCGTTGTCGCGCTCCACGTGCCGCGCGCTTCTCCAGGTATTCAACCGTCATCCATGCCGCCATCTTTTCAGCCAGAGCGGAGGCGATTAGCTGGTCGAGCGTCACGTCCTCTCTCTCGGCCATCTCGCGCGCCTGCTTGAGCAAAGAGCCGGGTACTTTAATGTTCATGCCGCTCATGGTATCTCCCCTAGCTTTCGTAAGAACTCCTGCGGCGTAATAACCTCTATCCCGAACCTTTCCAACCCGACAAAGTCTTTAAGGTTGAACGTGATGATGAAATCAGACCGGCTCTCGACTGCTAATTCTAAAATAAAATCGTCTTTGGGGTCAGGCAAAACCGGACGCCACAAAT
Source organism: Pyrinomonadaceae bacterium (assembly GCA_036389715.1). Classification (GTDB taxonomy): domain Bacteria; phylum Acidobacteriota; class Blastocatellia; order Pyrinomonadales; family Pyrinomonadaceae; genus DASVWH01. The sequence continues at coordinate 7,706 of DASVWH010000155.1, forward strand.
AGAAAATCTCTCTCAGCCCAGCAGAAGCGCAAATAAAATCAAGGATGTCATCAAGCTCTTCGACACTCAGGCTCAAGCCTGCGCCGGGTCTCTTGATGACATCCTCATATTCAAGAAAGAGCGGTACGGAGAGGTTCATCCGCCAGCGTTCGTCGCCGATTAACCTGAACAGGCGATGCGATGCTCCCCGCCGTGAGCGGAGCGCGGCGAGCAGGACGTTGGTGTCAATGACAACCTGCCACACAAGAGTTGTACCTTAATCCGACTCGAAGCGCCCGCCTCAGTCCTCCTCCTCGGCGCGGATTCTGCCTTCGGCGCGGGCCTGCTCGACGATCTTCTGGGCGATCTGGCCGGGGACCTGGTCGTAGTGCGAGAACTGCATGTGGTAGGAACCGCGCGCCGCCGTGATGGAGTTGAGCGTGGATTGATAGTTGAGCATCTCGGACATGGGGACCTGCGCCTTGATGACCTGCTGGTTGTTGCGCATCTCCATGCCCTGCACGCGCCCCCTGCGCGAGTTGAGGTCGCCCATCAGGTCGCCGCTGTATTCCTGCGGCGCGACCACTTCGACATCCATGATCGGTTCGAGCAGCGTCGGCTTAACCTTCTCCATCGCCGCGCGAAACGCCTTGCGCCCGGCGGCGCGGAAGCTGTGCTCGTCCGAGTCCACCGTGTGATAGGAGCCGTCTATCAGCACGGCCTTGAAGTCAACGAGCGGGTAGCCCGCGACCGCGCCGCCCGCCGCCGCGTCAACGATGCCCTTCTCGATTGCCGGGCGGAAGTTCTGCGGGACAGCGCCGCCAAAAATCTTGTCCTCGAACTTGAAGCCCTCGCCGCGCCCGAGCGGCTCGAAGACCACCTTGCAGTCGCCGAACTGCCCGCGCCCGCCCGTCTGCTTCTTGTGACGGCCCTGGACCTCCGCGCGCTGCGTGATCGTCTCCTTGTAGGGAACCTTCGGCGGGTGCAGCGCGACCTCCACGCCGTAGCGCTTGCGCAGCTTGTCAATCACGGTCTCGACGTGAAGCTGGCCGGAGCCGGCGAGCAGAAATTCCTTGGTCTGCCCATCGCGGTCGAAGTGCAGGGAGGGGTCTTCCTCCAGAATCTTGTGCAGCGCGACGCTGATCTTCTCTTCGTCCTGGCGCGACTTGGGCTCGATGGCGAAGGCGATGGCCGCCTCCGGGTACTGCACGCCGTCGTAGACGACCGGCGCTGCGCGGTCGCAGAGCGTGTCGCCCGTCTGCGTGTCCTTGAGCTTGACGCAGGCGATGATGTCGCCCGCGTGCGCGTCGTCCACCTTGTCAAGCTGCTTGCCCTGGACCGAATGCAGCGCGCCGAGCCGCTCCTGCGTGCCGCGCGTCGAGTTGAAGACGTTGGCGTCGTGCTGGACCTTGCCGCTGATGATCCGCATCACGTTGATGCGACCGGCGAAGGGGTCCGCGATGGTGCGAAAGACGTAGGCCGAGAAGGGCTCTGCGTCGCTATACTTGCGGGAGACGACCTCCGAGCCATCGCCGTCGGCGCTCGCGCGCCCGTGCTCGGCCTCGTGCGCCGCAGGATTGGGCGCGTAGTCAACGACGGCGTCGAGCAGCGCCGTCAACCCGACGAGACTCATGCTCGAAACCGCGAAGACGGGGCAGAGCTTGCTGTGCGCAATCGCGTTCTTGATGCCGGGAATGACATCTTCGTCGGGGAGCGTGCCGTCCTCGAAGTATTTCTCCATCAGGGCGTCGTCGGATTCGGCGACCAGCTCGACCAGACGCTCGCGCGCTTTGTCCACCAGCTCTCGCCCCTCCGCCGGTATCTCTATCTCTTTGGCCTTGCCCTGCTCGTCGAACTCGTAAGCCTTCATGTGGACCACGTCCACGACGCCGCGGAAATTGCGCTCGCGCCCGATGGGCAGCGTGAAGGGAATGATGGCGCGGCTGAAGGTGTGCTGCGCGCTGTCGAGCGCAGCACCGAAATCCGCGCGCTCCTTGTCGAGCTTGGTGATGACCATCATCCTGGGGAGGATGAACTCGTTGGCGAAGGCCCAGGTCTTCTCCGTCTGAACCTCGACGCCGTTGACGCCGTCAACGACCACGAGCGCGCAATCGGCGACGCGCAGCGCAGGCCGCGCGTGCGCGATGAAGGCCGCGTAGCCGGGCGTGTCTATCAGGTTGATCTTCGTCTCCCTGTGCTCTAAGTGGGCGAGCGCCGAGTTGAGCGTGATCTTGCGATTGATCGAGTCTTCTTCGTAATCCGTCGTGGTCGTCCCCTCGTCCACCTTGCCCCAGCGCGGGGTCGCCCCGGCGGCGAAGAGCAGCGAGCTAATCAGTTGGGTTTTGCCTGCGTCGCCGTGCCCGATGACGGCAAGGTTGCGGATTGATTCGGTCGGATAGGATTTCATGGCCTTGAAAAGAGTTTCCTTTCAGACATAATGAGTTTGGAGAAGGATACATCCGTCGTCGGTGAAACTTCCGGTATTGAAGGGCTGGATGCGCTTCGGATGAGGCCTTAATTTATCCGAGCCAGACCGAGAAAAGCAAGGCGGGACGCAGCCGCGCAGGCCCGGCAGAAAAGAGGGGTCGAAACTGAAAGTGAATTGCCGATGCGTGTGCGTCGCGCCTGAGAGTTTATTTCGGAGTTCGTTAAGGCTCGGATGCCTGAAAGCGGCGGCGATAGTATCATAATGGGCCGGATAGTTGTATCCTGTCAGGAGAACTATGAGCGAGCGAACGCAGTTAGAGGTTTACACCGACGGGCTCTGTCCGCTGTGCAGGTGGATGCGGGCCAGGGTCGAGCCGCGCGACCGCGACGGCCGCGTCCGCTGGCTCGATTTCCGCGACCCGGAAGTGCAGCGCCGCGCCGAACCCATTACCGTCGAGCAGCTCGACGCAGAGATGCACGCGCGCACGGAAGACGGGCGCTGGTTCAGCGGCTACGCGGCCTGGCTCGAAGTGCTGCGCGTGCTGCCCGGCTGGCGCAGGCTCGTCCCAGTCCTCTCCCGCTGGCCCTTCACCTCTCTCGGCCCGCTCTTTTACCGCTGGCTGGCCACGCGCCGCTACAAACTTTTCGGCATCCCTCCGCCCTGCGGCCCCGACGGCGTCTGCTCGCTGGAAAGCTAGACGAAAAGAATCTAAGAATTTACTCGTTTCAATATTTTAGTCACTGCATCATTCAATCATTGATTCATGTGGCCGTTTTTCAATGGCTAAATGAGTCAATCAATCAATGATTAAATGACTAAATCCCTCGTCTCTGGCCTCCCGCCTTCGTCCTTCCGGGCCCGGTTTTAGGCCACCTTTGCCGGGGCCGGGGCATCTTAAGAGCGCAGAAGAAAGGTTCCTGCTAAACGAGGCAAAGCGGCGTTCGGGTTGGCTGGAAGTTCAAGCGCCCGGCCGCTTTTATAGCCTCTGCGGAACCCTGGATTTCGCGGTTGCCCGCCGAGGGCCTTAGATCAGAGGGAGAAATAAGAGAGATGTTGACTAGAAAATCATTTTCACTGTTAGCGGCCATTTTACTATTCGTCGTTGCCTCAATGGGTGCGCTGGCCGCGCCCGCTGCGCCTGCGGAAAAGGACGAGAAGGCGGTCGCCGTGACAGCGACGCTGAACCTGGCCATCCTGGTCCAGGACGATCTGGTTTCGCGCGTCGGCTCCGAGCTGGAAGTGACACGCGAGTTTATTCGTTCGCTGCCCGCGGGCTCGCGCGTCATGGTCGGGTACGTCAGGAGCGGGTCGTTGGAGCTTCGCCAGGCGTTCACGGAGGACCTGGACAAAGCGGCCGGGGCTTTGCGAATTCCGGCTGGCAGCACGGCCGTCTCGCCCTATAACCCTTACGTGGAAGTCAGGGACGCGCTGCGCCGCTTCGAGGGGCAGGGAACCAACCGCAACGTCATGCTGCTCATCTCGGACGGCCTGGACATCTCGCACGGCTTCGACGTGACGGCCGCCGCCAATACGGTGGACCTGCTGCGCGCCATCAAGGAAGCCCAGCGCCGCAACGTGACCGTCTATTCTTTCTATGCGCCGACGGTCGGACTGACGAGCCGCAATAGCCTGGCCGTCAACTACGGTCAAAGCTCGCTCAATCGTCTCTCGAACGAGACGGGCGGACGCGCCTTCTTTCAGGGCACGAGCTTCGTGACGTTCGATTCCTACTTCGCGCGCCTGGCGCTGGCGCTCAACGACCAGTACGCGCGGGCCTACTAAAGACCCGTCCGGCGAGAGCGCCGGACTCGACGCGTGCTCACATCACAGACACATAAAGGGTCGCCCGGGAAAGCAAGTTCTCGGGCGACCCTTTGCTTTTTAGCTCCGGTCACTGAGCCGACGGCTCGAAAGTCTCTGGCGCTGGCCGCGCCTGAATGGTAAATTACGGCTTCATTGCTTAACCCGGTGCGGCTTTATCAACCTGTATAGACAATTTCCGGCCAGGCCATGAAGACCAACAAAGGATTTATCGAATACTGTCTGATCGTTGAAGGACCATTCTTCTCGGAGTCGGAGGCCGAGCACGCCTTGCGCGACCCCTTTATCGAAGACTGGGTTGAACAGACCGGGCGCTTTCGCATTCACAATCTAGGCGAGATAGAGGTCGCGCCGGGCGTCGCGCTCGGCACGCTCGGCGTCCTCATGCTCGAAGACGAACTGTTCGAGATTGCCAGCGTGGACCCGGAACACCCGCTCACCGAACACAAGGCCAAAGTGGTCGCCGAAGCGCTCAGAAGACAGGGCATGTTCGATGAGGTCGCGGTCGAGCCTCGTGAAGTAGAGTCTGAAGTCTAAATTCCCGACTCCAAAGTCGTCGGACGCCCTGCTGTGACTTCAGGCTCCTGACCATTAAACATATCTGTGCCAGAAGAAGAGACGCGGACTTTTATGGGCGGGCGCGTGACGGCTCTCGCGGGCGACCTGACGCGGCAGGAGGTTGACGCGCTCGTCAACGCCGCCAACTCTACGCTGCTCGGCGGCGGCGGCGTGGACGGCGCGATTCACAGGGCCGGGGGAGCGCGGATTTTAGAAGAATGTCGTGAAATCCGGCGCACAAAGTTCCCGGATGGTTTGCCGCCGGGCGAGGCCGTGATGACGGGCGGCGGCCTGCTCGCGGCGCGCTCAGTGATTCATACGGTCGGGCCGATTTACGGCCGTCACGACGGGCTGGAAGCCGAGCTGCTGGCGAGCTGTTATCGCAACTCGCTGGCCCTGGCCGCGGCGCACGGGCTCGCTTCGATAGCTTTTCCGGCCATCTCGACGGGAGCCTACGGCTACCCGCGAGCGGAAGCGGCCGAGGTTTCATCGACGGCAATCGCAGGGTTCCTGAAGAGCGCAGAGACTTCGTTGCGAGAGGTGCGCCTGGTCTTTTTTCAGCAGTCCGATCTGAGAGTGTTCTTGAACAATCACGTGTTCGACTAATCAACATCCGACGGGGCGAAAACAAGCATGGTTCAAGTCAGTGGGGGGATGACGGAGCGGAGGGCCGCACAGCGCGGGCCTGTCCTGCCGGAGTCTTTGCGTGCTCTGGTGCGGCTGGCGTGGAATTACTGGTGGAGCTGGTCGGCCGACGGCGCGGCCGTCTTTCGTGACCTGGACCCGAACGTCTGGGAAGAGTGCGAGCATAATCCGCGCCGCCTGCTCAACGAAATCTCCGAGTTTCGCTTGATGCAGATGGCCACCGACCCCGTCTACACGGAGCGCGTCGAGCGCCTCTCCGAGAGCTTCGATGCCTACATGGCGCAGGCGCGCGGGCGCGAGTCTCAAACCGGTAGCGGTCTGACGCACGAGCACCCGGTCGCCTATTTCTGCGCCGAGTACGGGATACACAATTCGCTGCCGCTCTATTCGGGCGGGCTCGGGATGCTAGCGGGCGATCACCTGAAGTCCGCGAGCGACCTGCGCCTGCCGCTGGTGGCCGTCGGGCTGCTCTATCGCTACGGCTATTTTCGCCAGCGCCTGAGACGCGACGGCTGGCAGGAGGAGCACTACGGCGAGACGCACCCTTCCGTTCTGCCCATCACCCAGGTCAGGGACGAAGACGGCGAGCCCTTGAGCGTCGAAGTCTTGATGCGCGGGCGCAGCGTGCGCGCGCACGCCTGGCGCGTCGATGTCGGGCACGTCGCGCTCTACCTGCTCGACACGAATATCCCGGAGAACGAAGAGACGGACAGGTGGGTGACCGGTCATCTCTACGGCGGCGACCGCGAGACGCGCATCGTGCAGGAGATGATGCTCGGCATCGGCGGCATCCGGCTCTTGCGCCGCCTGCGGATAGAGCCGCACGTCTATCATCTGAACGAAGGCCACTCGGCCTTTCTGACGCTGGAGTTGGCGCGCGAGCTGAGGGAGTCTCGCGGGCTCGGCTTCACGGAGGCTGCGGCCGAAGTCCGCGAGCGTTGCGTCTTTACGACGCACACGCCGGTCGCCGCCGGTAATGACGAGTTCGATGTTTCGCTCGTCGAGCAGTGCTTCGGCTCAAGCTATGAAGAGGCGCTCGGGCTCTCGCACGAAGAGTTTCTCAACATGGGCCGCACGGGGACAAACGACGCGCGGGAGCCTTACGGGCTGACGCCGCTGGCCATCAGGATGTGCCGTTCGACCAACGGCGTGAGCCGCAAGCACGGCGAAGTCTCGCGCTCTCTCTGGCAGAAGATGTGGCCGGGCCGGGCCCTGGCGGAGATTCCGATTACGTCCGTCACCAACGGCGTGCACGCGCCGACCTGGGTCGCGCCGCTCATCCGCAGGCTCTACGAAAAGCACGTCGGCGCGGACTGGCCCGAAGCGCTGCTCGACGCGGAGAGATGGCGCGCGGGCGTCGGCCGGATTACGGATGAAGAGCTGTGGCGCGTCCAGACCCTGCTCAAGCAGCGGCTCATCGCCTTCGTCCGTCACCGCACCTTTCACGCGCGGCTCAATCTCGGCGAGAGCATGGAGTACACGGAATCGGCGCGCACGCTCTTCGACCCGGAGGCCCTGACGATAGGCTTCGCGCGCCGCGTCGCGGGCTACAAACGCTGGGGACTGCTCTTGACCGACCCGCACAGGCTGCTGCGCCTGATGAACCACGCTGAGCGCCCCGTCCAGTTCATCTTCGCGGGCAAGGCGCACCCGCAGGACCAGGGCGCGAAGTTCATCCTGCAACAGATGGCCATCTGGAAGCACGACCCGCTGGTCCGGGACCGCGCCGTCTTCATCCAGGACTACGACCAGGAGATCGCCAGGCAGCTCGTCCAGTCCGTTGATGTCTGGATGAACGTCCCGCGCCGCCCGCTCGAAGCCTCCGGCACGAGCGGCGAGAAGGTGGCGATGAACGGCGGGCTCAACCTCTCGATTCTGGATGGCTGGTGGATAGAGGGCTACGACGGGACAAACGGCTTCGCCATCGGCGACAACGTCGAAGGCGAGGAGACCGACGACGTGGACGCGAGCGACGCCGAATCGCTCTACCGCCTGCTCGAAGAAGAGGTCGTGCCCTGCTATTACGAGCGTGACGCGGGCGGGCTCCCGCGCCGCTGGCTGGCGATGATGAAACGCTCGATAGAGACGCTCGGCCCGGCCTTCAACAGCGACCGGATGGTCGAGGAGTACGCGCGGGAAATCTACCTCTAAGACACTCTCCGAGGGTTGCCGCGAACCGCCTGCGAGAATCGAATTTCGCGGGCGGTTTGTGTTAGACTGTCGCCCTTGCCCAGAGCGGCCCTGAATAAGAGGAAGCGGGCCGCGACAATCTTCAGCGCAACTGATGCGCGTTTGAATAGCACTGGCGGTGGATTGAAATCCCCTATGAAATTGTGTCCGGTCTGTAAATCGAAATACGAAGACAGCGTCAGCTTCTGCCCCGTAGACGGCGAGGTGCTCGACGACGACCCGACGACCATCGTTGACTCTGTCCTCGACGGCCAGTATCACATCGAAGCGTTGCTCGGGCGCGGTGGAATGGGGGCGGTCTACCGCGCGCGCCACATCCTTTTGGGCGATAGGGTCGCCATCAAGGTGCTGCCGCCGCAGATGCGCAACAACGCGGAGTGGCTGCGCCGCTTTCGCCGCGAGGGACAGGCCGCGCGCCGCTTCCGCCATCCGAACGCCGTCACCGTCTACGACCTGCGCACGACGAGTGAGGGCCTCATCTACATGGTCATGGAGTATGTCGAGGGACATACGCTCGATGTCGAATTGAAGCGGCGCGGGCGCTTCACCCCGGCCGAAGCCTTCGCCGTCCTTGAGCCCGTGATGAGCGTGCTCAACGCCGCGCACGCGATGGGGGTGGTCCACCGCGACCTCAAGCCGGAAAATATCATGATCGGTAAGCCCAACGAGCAGGGGCAATCCGTGACGAAGCTGCTCGATTTGGGGATCGCCAAGATCAGCGAGGTGGCGGGCACGGAGACGGGCGGCTCGACCGCGCTGACGGTCGCCGGGCAGGTCCTCGGGACGCCCTTTTACATGTCGCCGGAGCAGTGGGGCGAGGTCTCGGACGACGGCAATACGGAGATTGACGGGCGCGCGGACATCTACAGCCTGGGCGTCGTCTTCTACGAGCTGGTGATGGGCCGCCGCCCCTTCATCGGCTTGACCTTGCAGGAGTTACGGCGCGAGCACGTTTCCGTCACGCCGCGCCCGCTCGATGAAGTCCAGAGCGAAGTGCCGCGGGCTTTCAGCCAGGCGATTGCGCGCGCGATGTCGAAGGATCGCGGCCAGCGGCAGGCGACGGCCGGGGAACTGGCGGGCGAACTGCGCGCGGCGCTCGGGCTGCCCGCGATGAGCAGCTCGATGCCCGGCTTCGAGATGAGCAGCGGCACTCACAGCGGCGGCATGTCTTCGCCGACGAGCGTTAATGCCGTTGTCGAGGGCCGCGCGGCCCAGACCTCCGCGCCCCAGATGCCGGAAGCGCCGGGCGAAGGCGCGGACGTGCTGACGCCGACTATCCTGACGGTCGATTCGCCGCCCAGGCCGCAGGCGGATGCGCCGTCGCCGCTCGCGCCGACATCGCTCGCGCAGCAGATGCCTCCGCCCTACCAGCCGCAACAGCCTGCGCCTTCCTACAATGCGGGCCATGCGACAGCGCCGCCGCTGCCGACGGTCGCAACGAACTCGGCCGGTTTCTCGCACGGCGGACAGGCTCAACCGTTCTCCCACGCGCCCGCACAGACGCCGCGCCGTTCGTCTTCCACCCCGCTCATCCTCGCGGTGCTGGCCGTGCTGCTGCTCGGCGGCGGCGCCGGGGCCTGGTTCCTGCTGCGCAATCGCGGCGACCAGCCTGCCGTCGCGGAGAACAAACCCGGCACGGCCGAAGAGGCTAACAAGAAGGCGACGGCGCCGGAGGCTGGGACGACGGTGGCGGGCACGCGCGAAGCCGTCAACTACTGGCTGGAGCTGGAAGGCGCGAAGGGTCAGGAATCCGAGCGAGGCGTGGGCAACGTCCCGCTCGCTTCGGGTCAGGCCTTCAAGTTTCATTTCACGCCCAACGAGAACGGCTATCTCTACATCGTCGGGCCGGGCGAGGGCAACGTGCCGACGACATTTCTGACCGATAAACCGCTCGAAGATTACGGGGAGACGAACGCGGTCGAAAGCGGCGTGGACTTCAGTTTTCCAGAGGGCGAAGACGGCTGGATCGAGCTTGATAAAAAGGCCGGGACCGAAGTCTACACAGTGATTTTTTCGCCGACGCGCATCTCGACCCCGGCCTTTCTCAAGGCGGGCGCGGGCCGCGACCTGACCGCCGCGGAACAGAAGGAGTTGGAGGATTTCAAGGCGAGATACAAGGCAAATGCGCCCGCTTCGGACGTCATCAACGCGAATGGAGATGAGCCGCTGGTGTCCGTCAGAGTCCCGCAGGCCGCCGCCGCAGGCGAGCCCGTGATCTTCGATATTCGCCTCGAACATAAGTGAAGGGCGCGCTCCGTTCCCCGGCTCATTCGGCCGCGCCGAGCATTAAGCATTGTTTGAAAGTTAAAGAAGTAATCGAAGGAGTAATCAAAGGAGTAATCATGCGCTTGAAGATTTTTACCCCGATTTTGGCCGCCGCTCTTTTCGTCAGCACGGGTGCGCTCGTGCGCGCGCAGGACCAGAATGAAGAGGAGACCGTCCGCGGCTCGTTTCTGACGACGCGCGTCGGCGTCTCGGCCAGCGCCGGGACGGGCTCCGCCTCGCAGCTCAATTCCGCCACGGGAAGCAGCCGTCCGACCCGCCGCAACACCGGCAAAAGCACGAAGGGCACGACCGGCAGAAATAGCGCCGGGGCCAGCGTCAGCGCCAAGGGAACGGCCGGAAATAAGGGCGCGAGCGTCAAGGCCAGCGGCGCGGCTTCCGTCAACACCGGCCCGGCCGCGAAGGGCTACGCGCCGACGGCCATCGGGCTCGGCTATACGTTCTACCTGCGCGACGCGAGCGGCAATCCGGTGCGCGTAGACCCGGCGCGCGAGTTTCACTCCGGCGACCGGATACGCATCTCGCTGGAGACGAACACGGACGGCTATCTCTACATCTTTCACACGGAGAACAACGGCGAGCCGGAGATGCTCTACCCGGATGCGCGGCTCGACAAAGGCGAGAACTTCGTCGAGGCGCACGTCCCCTACGAGATACCCTGGAACGGCGAGACGGAGGACCGCCGCTGGCTCGTCTTCGACAACAAGCCCGCGACCGAGCGCCTCTACATCGTCGTCGCGCGCCAGCCGCTGCCGGGCGTCCCGACGGCCGCCGCCTTAATTGATTTCTGCGACAAGAACAAGGGGCGCTGCCCCTGGCGGCCCGCCGCCGGGATGTGGACGCAGGTGAGGGTCAACGCGGAGGCCAAGGCGGGCGTGGACAAGCACGCCGCCTACGGCCAGCAGCAGACGGAAGTCGAGCGCGAATCGCGGACGCGCGGTCTCGGCCTGAGCCCGGAAGCGCCCGAGCCCTCCATCGTCCGCATGAATGCTTCGGCCAATGCGCCCATCCTCGTCACGGCCATTGACCTGATTCACAGGTAAACCTAGCAGGGCGAACGAGCAGAAGGGTTTGAGAGGGAAGAGGGGAAAGGCAGGACGGCCCGGCGCGTCAATTCCGGCCCGGCCTCTTCCCCTTTGACCCTTTCGCCCTTCTTTCAGTCGCTCCTCGTTCTATTTTCGGAGAAAGAAATGAGGCTAAAGTTGAAATCCCCCGTTTATCTACTGGTGCTTGCGCTCTTTTTAGCCACCGTCCCCGGCAATCCCCTCGCGCTGCGTGCGCGTGCGGAGCTTGGCCGGACGCCTGCGGCCAATGAACCGGCGCAGCAGGGCTCACAGGCGGCCGAAGCTCTCAAGCAGGGCAAAGTCCTGCTCAAGCGCGGCAAGTCCGACCAGGCGCTCGCCCGTCTTCAGACGGCGCTCAGTCTCTTCAAACAGGCGGGCAACAGCAAGGGCGAGGCGGCCGCCAACGATGCGCTCGGCGACCTCTACGTGCGGCAGGGGCAGTACCCGGTCGCGCTCAACTATTACCAGGGCGCACGTGAAGCCTTCATGTCGGCGGCCGGTAAACAGGGCGCGCTTGAGACTACCTTCGGGATGCCCGACAACGAGTACAACGCGAACCTGATGCTGGCCAAGATCGGCGAGACGAACTTCCGCATGGGCAAGGTCTCGGAGGCCAGCGCCGCCTATGGCCAGATGAAGGTCGAAAAACCGGACCCCTCGAAGCTGACGGGCGGGGTCGTCAAAAAGCCGAGCGTCGGCGGCCTGCTCGGCGGCGGCGGTCTGATGGGCAAATTGGGGGGCGGCGGCGGGGCCGCGGGCGCTGCCGGGACGGCGATGGGCGTCGCGGGCGCGGTCAAGGGCGCGGTCGAGCTTTACCGTCAGAACATCATCTACTCGGCCCACGAACTCGGGCTCGGCCGCATAGACTACTTCAACAACAGCCTCGACAGCTCGCGCAAGCACTTCGAGGAGGCGCTGGCGACGGCCGGGATGGCGATTATCGGCAAGTTCGGCCAGTCGCGCCGCGTCCGCGCCGCCGCGCGCACCAGCCTCGGCGACATAGCGCTGCGCCAGAATCGTCTCAAGGACGCCGTCAAGCTCTACGGCGATGCGGTCAAGGGCGCGCAGGAAGACAAGCGCCTGGACCTGGTCTGGCCCGCCCAGCGCGGCCTCGGCAAGAGCCGCTGGCTGATGGCGGCGCTGGAGAAAGACCCCAAGAAAGCGCAGAAGGGCAGAGACGACGCCATCCTCTCTTACCGCGAGGCGCTCAAGACCATCGAGACGATTCGCGCCGGGAGTCTGCGCGCGGACGAAGCCCGGACGACGTTTCTCGCCACGACGAAGGATGTCTATGACGAGACTTCTAGTAACCTGGCGGAGATGGCGCTCCTGAGCGCGCCTTCTGCCAATGCTGCGCTCGAAGGCCAGGCGCTCGCCTACGCCGCAGAGGCTTTCAGGGTCGTCGAGCAGGGCCGTGCCCGCTCGCTGCTGGACATGCTCGGCGAAGCCGGGGGCGACATCACGGAGGGCGTCCCCGCCGACCTGCTCAAGCGCAAACAGGATAACCTGGACCGCCAGCAGGAGATTGCACAGCAACTGACGGGCATCACCGTCGCCGAAGGTGAAGAGAAGCCGGACACGAATAAGCTCGAAGCCGAGCTGGAGACGCTCTCGACGGCTTACGACGAGATCGAAAATCAGATCAGGGCCGCGAGCCCCAAGTATGCCGCGCTGACCGCGCCGCAGCCCCTGACTCTGGCCGAAGCACAGCAGAAGGTGCTCGACGACAAGACGGCGCTGCTCGAATACAGCCTCGGCGACGAACGCTCCTATCTCTGGGCCGTGACGCAAACGAGCGTCGCGCTCTACAAGCTGCCGGGGCGCGCAGGGGTCAACCAGCAGGCGCTCGATTTACGCGCGCAGTTGATTCCGCCCAAGCTCCAACGCCGCATCGTCGGCATTGACGTGGCCGATACGACGCGCGGCCTCGGCGTCGGCGGCGACCCGCAGGCGACAGGCTCGGCGGCGGCCTTCGCCGCCTCCTCCAACGCTCTCTACAAGACAGTGGTCGAGCCCGCGGCAGCCGTCATCGGCGACAAGCGCCTGCTCGTAGTGGCCGACGGCGCGCTCAACTACGTGCCCTTTGAAGCCCTCGTGACGGCCGCCGGAGGCTCCGACTATTCGAGCCTTCCTTACCTCGTCAAGACTAATGAAGTCGTCTACGCGCCGTCGGCCTCCGTCATCGCGGTCATCCGCCAGCAGGGCAACAAGGCGAGCGGTAAAAATCTGCTGCTCGTCGCCGACCCGGTCTTCAATCCGGGCGACCCGCGCGCACGGGGCGCGGCGGTGGGAGCGAGCGCGCAGGCCGGGGCCGATACGCGCGGCCTCGGGCTGGCCAGCGCCGTGACGGACGTGGCCGGGATACCCGCGAGCGGGCCAGCGCCCGCCGGGGGCTTTCAGCTGGCGCGCTTGAACGGCACGCGCGTCGAGGCCGAACAGATCGCCAGGCTCGCACGCTCGACGGGCGGGCAGGCGGACATCTGGCTCGACCTGGACGCCAGCGAAGGTAACGTGGCCACCCGCGACATCAAGAAGTACAGGGTCGTCCACATCGCTACGCACGGGCTGCTCAACGCCGAGCGCCCGCAGTTCACGGGCGTCGTTCTCTCGCTCGTCGGCAATAAGAGCGGCGACGGATTCCTGCGCACGGATGAAATCTTCAACCTGAACCTGGGCGGGGCGCTCGTCATGCTCTCGGCCTGCGAGACGGGTCTGGGCAAGGAGAAGCGCGGCGAGGGCGTGATCGGCCTGACGCGGGCCTTCATGTACGCGGGCGCGCCGACCGTCGGCGTCAGTCTCTGGTCGGTCGCAGATAAATCGACCGCCGACCTGATGACGGACTTCTACAAGCGCCTGCTCTCCGGGACCGACGCTTCGCCGAGCGCCGCCATGCGCGGGGCGCAAAACGCCATGATTACCGGGAAGAAATACGCCGCCCCTTTTTACTGGGCTCCTTTCGTCCTCGTCGGCGAGTGGCGGTAAGAGTAAGCAAGAAAAGGGGTTCGGGCCGCACTCCGAGCGGGCCCCGGATTGGTCAAGGCGCACCGCTTCGCGCGCCGCACTGATAAGGGTGAGGATTTTCCTCACCCTTATTCTCTTTTGGATGAGCCGTTTTTCTCCCCGTTTTCGCGTTATCAGGTAGCGGCTCGAATGCGGAATCGAAACAGGAGAAGAACGATGCGAATCAGCAAGCTCGGTTTAGTCTTAGTCCTCGGCATGATGCTCGCGGCGGCCCAGGGCTGCCGCTTCAGTTTCACGACAGCCAATATCAGCAGCCTGAAGCTCAGCAAGGACGAAACGGGGGCCACGGAAGCGGGCGCTTTTTCGCGCGGGGACGCCATCTATGCGATAGCGGCGGTCTCGAACGTCCCCGATAAGGTCACGCTCAAGTGGCGTCTCTACACGGAAAAGGTCTCGGGGCAGCCCGAGAATGAGCCCGTCCCTCAATTCGATACCTCGCTCGAACTCACGGGCAGCGGCGACAGCACTTACACCCTGACGCCGGGGCCGACGGGCTGGCCCGCCGGGCGCTACCGCATAGAGGTCAGCATGCTGGCCGAAAACGGCGAGCAGAAGGATCAGAAAGCTACTACCTTTAATGTCGGCGGCGAGGGCGCGGATTAAAGCTCGCCCGGATGAGGCAGATCATCGGGATTAGGCGGGGCGCGCGGCTGTGCGACGCCCAAGTCCGGCCTCAAGAGAGCGGGAACGCGTCTGAGGCTATAGAAGGCGATGAGCCGGACCGTGCCCGGAAAGCGGCGGGCAAGTTTGTCGTAAAGCCAGCGGGTAGGCTAATATCAAAGCTGAACGAAAACCCCGGCGAGAGAAATCATCAAGGCCAGAGACGGTAGCTTCAATGGAAAACTTTACTCCTGTCACAGATACCAAGAGCTTGGAGCAATTACTGGCGCAGTCGAAGGACGCACCCGTCGTGCTCTTCAAGCACAGCTCGACGTGCCCGATCAGCGCCCGCGCTTACCAGCAGATGGCACAGGTCAGTTCCAGGGTCTCGCTGATCGTGGTCCAGAACGCGCGGGAGGTCTCGCGCGAGGTGGAGACGCGCACCGGCATCGCGCATGAATCGCCCCAGGCTATCGTGCTCAGAAACGGCGAGGCCGTCTGGAACGCCTCTCATTTCGACATCACGTCCGAATCCGTCGAGCAGGCTGTTCTCCAGCACCAGTAGCAGTTTTGAGAGCGCGGAAGCGGCCGCGCCTCGTACGTTTGGCTCGCTCGTCCGGGCCGGGGCGCTATTTTCATGGCTGACCAGATGGAGCGGCGCGGGCCTGCCGTCGAGCCGCGCGAGATTATGCAGGACGG
>DASVWH010000156.1:0-9023 GCA_036389715.1 Pyrinomonadaceae bacterium
GCGATCTCTTCGCTGGTCGGTTCGCGTCCCAACTCCTGGACCAGCATGCGAGAAGTACGAATCAGCTTGTTGATGGTCTCGATCATGTGGACCGGGATGCGAATAGTGCGCGCCTGGTCCGCTATCGCGCGAGTGATGGCCTGCCGAATCCACCACGTCGCGTAGGTCGAGAACTTATAGCCGCGCCTCCACTCGAACTTATCCACGCCCCTCATCAGGCCGATGTTGCCCTCCTGAATAAGGTCCAGGAATTGCAGCCCGCGATTCGTATACTTCTTGGCGATGGAGACCACCAGGCGCAGGTTGGCTTCCGTCAGCTCGCGCTTGGCCTCGACCGTCTGGGCTTCGCTGGCGACGATGGACTGGAACGAGCGCTTGATCTGGACCACGGAGAGATTGGCCGCGGCCTCGATCTCCTTCAGACGACGCTTGGCGGCGTTGATGTGCCGCTTGAAGTCCTTCTCATCCTCGGGCTTGATCCGCTTTTTGTTGAGCTTTTCGGTATATTTCTCGATTTCGCGTTCGGCCGTGCGAATCTCCTTGTGAACGCTGCCGATGGCGTCAATCAGACGCTGGCGGCTGGTCTCTTTCAACTTGAGCTGGCGGATTTCACGCGCCAGGTCCAGGCGCACGCGCGCAACTTTGCGGCGCAGCCGGAGCAGCTTTTTGCTCTTCTTGCCGCGCGCGACCTGCTGTTCGGCCTGGAGCTTGTCCCACTCCTTGAGCCCGTCCAGGTAGAGCTTGCGGATTCGCTGGAACGCTTCGAGCGTCCACTGCAAATACTCTTCGCCCTTATCCTCGGCGCCTTCCATCTCGGCCTGGTCGGAGAAGGCCACGACATCACGGATGCTCAGAGCGCCGCCTTCCAGCTCCTCGCCGATCTCCAGCAGTTCGGCGATGGCGATGAAGGAGCGCGAGATGGCTTTGTGCGTTTTGATCTGGCCGCGCTCGATGCGCTTGGCGATGGAGACCTCCTGCTCGCGCGTCAGCAGCGGGACGGTTCCCATCTGGCGCAGGTAGAGGCGCACAGGGTCCGCTGTCTTGTCGTCAACGCCCGCGGACAAATCCAGGTCGTCGGCGTCGTCCAGAGACTCTTCGCCCTCGTCGGCTATCGTCGTTGACGCGACCTCTTCGATCAGCCGCTCATCCGAGTCGCCGTCAATCAGGTCGGAGCCCTTGAGCTTTTGCAGGACATCCTCAATCTTGTCCGTCGCAATAGCCTCGTCCGAAAGCTCGCCTTCAAGCCCCTCGAAAGGTAGATATTTGTCGTTGCCCAACTCAATCAAACTGGCGTCTCCACGGTCCTTTAAGCTCATACTCGAATTTTATTAACCCCCTGCGCGAGATTTCACAAAGTTCATCGGGAGAGTTATTTCGCGCATCGGTCTCTCCGCCGTCCTATTTCCGCCGCGACAGAACCGTTTCACTTTAGACTTCGCCCAGCCCCGCTCTCTTAATTTCAAGCAAGAACTGCCCGAATGGCTCCTGTTAGATGTCCCGGCACGTTATCCTGTTGCACCACTGGAAGAGCCGGAATAAAAATCTATCCTCTGTGCTATCAACAGTTGCCCTGTGTCGCCGGGTCACCGGCCATGATTCCGCCTTTTATTGTAAGTCTATGCACGTTACATGAATTGGCCTTTTCTGTCCATCTACATTTATCCGTCTCACCCTTTTGCCAGCGAAATCGCCCGTAAATCGGCCTCACCAGTGCGGGCCGAGGCGCAGCCTGAAGCCGAAACGGAGCAGGAGCGGCGGGCCGGGCGTCGTGACGGGTGTACGACCGGCCGCGTACCTCCGGTTTCAATAAATTCTCGGCCGCGCCGAAGAGCGCAGCGGCGGGCGTCCGCTGGTTGCCGTTACGTCTTCGTCCCTGCGGTGAGGCCCGTCGCTCAAAGAGATGAGCGCGCCCGCGCAGGGGCCCCTCCGGCCGGTGCCTTCCCGTCTCGCAAGCGCAATCCTATCAAGGGTTTAGCTACCCTGCGCGGCGGGGCCGGGTGGGGGCCCGGACGTGGTCGCCGGAGGCCGGAGCAAACAAAGAGGGCTGAGATTTGACGCTTCAAGTCTCAGCCCTCTGCACGGCCCGTTTAGAAATCCGAACCATCCTCTACCTGATGGCCGGAGGGTCTGCGCCGAGCGGCACGACCCAGAGTTCGACGGCCAGCTCGTCGCGCGAGCCGCCGTCCATCGTGACGATCCGCGAAGCGTCTATCCCGCGTGTGCTGACCAGATAATCCTGCGCCCGCTTGATGCGCTTCTGCTTCTCGGCCGAATTGGTCCGCGGGCCGCCGTAAACGACGATGTAGCCTTTGGCGCTCGGCTCGTTCTGCAACTGGATGGCAAAGTTGTCGAGGCGCGCCTTCTCGTCGTCGCGCGGGATGTTGGTGTAGCGGTCCACGAGGTTAGAGCTTATTTTCCTGGGAATCTGGACGCTGCACGAAGCCTTGCAATCCAGGTTATAGCCGCCGACCTCGACCGTCGCGTTGATGCTCTGGCCAGCCAGGCCGGTCGTGTCCACCTGGATGGTCGGCGTCCCCTGGCCGCTGATGATCGTCCCGGCCGAGATGGTCCAGTTATAGGTCGGGGTGACGGTCGGAGTGCCGCCGCTGATGTTGGCCGTGAAGGTCACGGGCGCGCCCAGCGTGACTGTGTCCGGGCAGTAGATCGAGACGTTCGGGCAGACGACGGGCGGCGGCGGGCAGGGCCTGACCACGACCCGCGTCGAAGTGAAGGCCAGGCAGCCATCGTCGCGGTTGTTGTCAACTTCTACCCTGGCCGAGTAGGTTCCGGGCGCAGCGCCGGTCAAATCCCAGGTGGCATTGGGCCCGTCGCCGATGATGCGCCCGCCGGTCGTCGTCCACCTGTAGCGCAGCGCCGGGCCGCTCAGGTTGGCCGTCGTCGCCGTCAAAGGGATTTGCGTATCCGTCGCCGCGGAATCGGCGCAGCCCGTGATGATCGTCGGGTGCGTGCTCAGTTGGACGACCGGCGGAGGCCCCTCCGGCTCCTGCACTTTCTGCTGCTTCTTCTGCGCCACAGCCGTGGCGTCGAGAAATCCCGTGAGAGCTAATAACAAGCTCAAAGTTACCAAAGGATGCTTGCGCAAGAGCATGTCTGACTCCTCCATCTCATCTATCCAAACGAGTTTAGTTTACAGGCTGGCAGGTTATGTCAAATCCGCTTGAGCGTCAACCTCTTCGCCTTCACGCTCTCGAAACTCCGGGGGTCAATCTGATAAAAAAGCCAATCGGGCCGTTTTTCCATCCCCGGCAGAGAGATTCTTTCCTTATCTGCGCTTGAGCTTAAAGAACCTGAAGACGAAAGAGGAAGAGGCGGAAGATTTACGCACGGCGCGGGCCTTTCGCAACGCCCGAGACAAAGAGCCCTCCGCGCCAGCTTAAGCGCGGAGGGCTCTTCTGTTCGGTCTCGGGCGTGGCCTCCGGGCAGAGGTCCTGGAGCTTTACTCTGGCGGCCCGGAGCAGCTCGGCCCGTGCAGCGCAGGTATCTTGCTGCTGAGAATCGGATAGTTCTCGGCCTCCTCGTTGAGCGCCGTCCACTCCTGGTACTGCTCGGGCACGGTCGCGTCCGAAAAGATGGCCTCGACGGGGCATTCGGGCACGCAGGCGTCGCAATCAATGCAGGTCTGCGGGTTGATGTAGAGGCGGTCGGGTAGCTCGTGAAACGCCTCGACGGGGCAGACCGCCGCACAATCCGTGTACTTGCAGTCCACACACAGTTCTGTCACAACGTATGTCATCCTCTGCTCCTTCAGTTTCTGTTCTTCGATTGAATGAATGCCCGGAGGCCGCGCGCCTTCGCATCATCTAAGGTTGGAATCCCGAGCGGCACGATCCGGCTGGCAAAAATTACAGTTTGCTTCTATGTCAAAACCGGCGGCGAGTCAATAGTAATTCATACATTCAACGAGGCGAGCGTAAATTTAGGACCGCGCGGCTTCCCCGCCGCCCGCGAAATCCGATTCCGCCAGGCCCAAATCGCGGGCCTGACGCCGACAACTGGTCTCAGAGAGGCAGAAAATAAGGGCCGAGCGTAACGCGCCAAAGGCAGAGGTCAACGCGCTCGCCGTCTTCCGCCTTTGCTCAAAGGGCCGCTCGCGCCTTGATTCAGATGGCGGGCGCGGTTTCCGACTGCGCGCAGTACTGCTCCGTGATCTTGCGAAAGTGATAGCCCATGACGGCCAGGACAATCGCGTCGCCGACCAGCTCGCGCCGGTCCGAATAGACGCGGCGGATGAAGCGCCAGAACTCCCTGCGCGAGGAATCGAACATGCCGAGCTTGAAGAGGACGCGGAAGAAGCCGAGGATATACTCACGCTTGAAAGCCTTGACGGGAGAGTAGCCCGAGGTGAAAGTGTGTTTGAGGGAGGCGCGCACCCGCTCGTAATACTCTTCCGGGCTGTAGATGGTCCGCATGATATTCTTGTAGCCGTCAATGAGCGTCTGCCTGTCCATCCGCGGGACGAAGTTGAGCGAGGCTTCCGTGTTAGTGCCCGCGCCTTCGCCGAGCAGGCGGCCTTCCCTCTCCAGCCTGCGCCAGAGCTGCGTGTCGGGCAGTGCGCTTAAAATCCCGACCATCGCCATCGGGATCGCGCTCTCGCGGATGAAATCTATCTGCCGCTGGAAGATGTCGGCCGGGTCGGAGTCGAAGCCGACGATGAAGCCAGCCATGACCTCCATCCCGTAAGACTGAATCTTGCGCACGGAGTCTATCAGGCTGCGCTTCGTGTTCTGTCCCTTCTGCGTCTCCTTCAGGCTCTCCTCGACGGGCGTCTCGATGCCCAGAAAGACGCGGCGGAAGTTGGCGCGCTTCATCATCCCGAGCAGGTCGTCGTCGTCGGCCAGGTTGATGGAGGCTTCCGTGAAGAGCCGGAACGGATGGTTGTGGCGTTCCATCCACTCGCAGAGGTCCGGCATCAGCTTGCGGACGTTCTTCTTATTGCCGATGAAATTGTCGTCCACGATAAAGAGCGGCCCGCGCCATCCCGTCCGGTAGAGCGCATCCATCTCGGCCAGCATCTGCTCGTTGGTCTTAGTGCGGGGCACGCGCCCGTAAATCTCTATGATGTCGCAGAACTCGCAATTGAAGGGGCAGCCGCGCGAGTATTGAATCGCCATCGAGGAATAACGGTTCATCTCGACGAGCGAAAAGTCCGGGGCGGGCGAGAGGCTCAGGTCCGGCTTGGCTTCGCTCTGGTAAACGTGTTCGGGGATGCCCATTTCGAGGTCGCGGAGGAACTCCGGGACGGTCGTTTCGGCCTCGCCCGGAAAGAGGAAATCGGCGTCGTCCACGTGCTCCATCCCGGTCGAGACGAAGGGGCCGCCGACGGCGATGCGAACTCCGAGAGCCTTGCAGCGATCAATCACGGTGCGCAGCGAATCCTGCTGGACGATCATCGCGCTGGCGAAGACTATGTCGGCCCACTTGAGATCGGCGTCGGTCAGCTTGCGGACGTTCATGTCAACAAGCCGCTTCTCCCAGTTGCCGGGAAACATGGAGGAGAGCGTCAGGAGTCCGAGCGGCGGATAGGCCGAACGCTTCCCCGCAAAGGGGAGCGCGTGCTTGAAGCTCCAGTAGGTGTCCGGGAATTCCGGGTAAACCAGTAAGGCCCGCATCCTCTTTGGCTGTTGCTCTCGCATCCTGCTTCTCCCTCTCAATCTTCCGGCCGGTTAAGACAACTCCGGCTGCTCTGACAAAACAGATTTTCCGCGGGGGCCTGCTAATAACGTCGGCACTCTAGCAGAATCACCCTTAATGATAAAGGGAGGCATGCAGTGCCGGGCGCAGATTGAGGGCTACGAGCGGCGCTGCTCGCCTGCGGCCGAGAGTCCGTCGCTCAAGAGCCGCACGCCGAGGACGAAGACGAAGATGGCCAGGGCGGGCGCAAGCAGCGTGAAGGTGTGCAGGCGCAGGAGGTTGATGTCGCCCGCCGCCGCCAGCATATTGCCCCAGCTCGCCTCCGGCTCCTGCAACCCGATGCCGAGAAAAGAGAGCGCCGTTTCGGTCAACAAAAAGTAGGGCAGCATCAGCGTGACCTGAACGAGCAGGGGGCGCGCGGCGTTTGGCAGGATGTGGCGAAAGAGCACGCGCAGCTTCGACAGCCCGATGCTCTCGGCCGCCAGCACGAACTCGCGCCGCCTGAGCGCCAGCACCAGTCCCCGCGTCACACGCGCCATCTCGGCCCAACCGACGACCGCGAAGATCGAGATCATCAGC
Source organism: Pyrinomonadaceae bacterium (assembly GCA_036389715.1). Lineage (GTDB taxonomy): Bacteria > Acidobacteriota > Blastocatellia > Pyrinomonadales > Pyrinomonadaceae > DASVWH01. Next base: position 6,232 of record DASVWH010000156.1, read on the forward strand.
AGCGCGGCCCGCGCCGGAGGCAGTTCCAAAGGGAAAGCGGCCCGCGCCGCCAGAATCAGGACCAAGGAGGGCAGCGCCATCATCGCATCGGCCGCGCGCATCAGGACAGCATCAACCCAGCGCCCGCTGAAGCCCGCTATGCAGCCGAGCAGGATGCCGAGCGCGCTCGCCAGCAGCGTCCCGGCGGGGCCGACCAACAGTGAGAAGCGCGAGGCCAGCAACAGCCGCGAGAGGCGGTCGCGCCCGAGCGAATCCGTCCCGAGCAGCTGCACGCGCGGCGCGGTCGCGCCCGCCTGGTCCTGCAAGCCGAAGAGATGCCTGCCCGTCGGGAAGAGTCCGAGCAGCCTGTACTGGTAGCCGTTAGCGAAGAGCGCGAGCGGGTAGGCGCGCGTCGTCTCCTCTTCGTAGCGGCGCGCGAGCGGGTCAACCAGGCGGCGCGCGTAGACGAAGGGCCGCGCGTGCCAACCGCCCTGCGCATCGCGCCAATGAACGATGCTCGGCGCAGCCATCGGCTCGCGCCGGGACTGCGCGCGGTAGTCGTAGGGCGCGAGGAAATCCGCGAAGAGCGCGACCGCGTAGAAAAGGGAGACGATCAGGATGCCCGCGAAGAGCTTTCCGCGGCGGCGCGCGGCCCGTCTCCAGCGCCGCCACAGTGTGCGCCGCTTTTCTGGACTCGTCCGTCCGGTTGTTGACAGAGAGGCGCTCTCCCTTAGCTCTGCGGTCGGTTTCATCCTGGCCTTCAGGCGACGGGCGCGGCCGAGACGGCCCCCTGGGAAGTGGCGAGCCGGGCCGGGCCTGCGCGCAGGCGCGGGTCGTTGAAGCCGAGCAGGATGTCCGCGAGCAGGTTGCCCGCGAAGACAGCCGTCGCCGTGACGAGCACGATGCCCATCAGCAGCGGGACATCGCGGCTGCGCACGGCGATCACGCTCAACTGGCCCAGGCCCGGCCAGCCGAGCACCGTTTCGACGATCACAGAGCCGCTGACGAGGCTGCCCAGCGAATAGCCGAAGATCGTAATCAAAGGATTGAGCGCCGCGCGCAGGGCGTGACGCAGCAAGACGACTCTCTCCGTCAGCCCCTTGGCCCGCGCCACTTGCACGAACTCTTCGCGCAGCGCCCCCTTGAGCCCGTCGCGGACCTGCGCCAGGAAGAGCGCGATGAGCGGGGCCGAAAGAACCAGCGCGGGCAGCATCACATGGGCCAGGGCCCCGGCCGCCCCGCTCGTCTGAGAGCTGCCGCTGCTTAAAAGAGAGCTGCTCGCCGCTATCGCCAGCGCGCCGAGCGCGAGCACGATGCGCGGCGTCGAAGAGGTGAGCAGGATGAGCAGGCCCGACAGCCTGTCCGCCCAGCGGCCCGCGCGTCGTGCCGCCAGCGCGCCTAAAACGGAGGCGACCGTCAGGGCTATCAGGAGCGCGAGCGCGGCCAGTTGGAGCGTCGAGAGCAGGCGCGGCCAGATGATGCCCGAGACCGGCGCGCGGTAAAAGAAGGACTGGCCGAGCCGCCCCCGCACAATCTCGCCGAGCCAACGCGCGTAGCGGACGCCGACCGGCTGGTCCAGGCCGTAGACGCGGCGCAGGCTCTGAATCGTCTCTTCCGAGACCAGCGGGTCGTTGCGCAGCGCCGTCAGGGCATCACCCCCGGCGGCCGCCAGCAGCGCGAAAGTGAGCGCCGAGACGATGAACAGGACGAAGATGGATTGGAGCAGTCTTGAGAGTATTAGTTTCAGCAACAGCGCACTACCTCTCAGCTTTCGGTTTGATGGACGGAGCGCGCCCGCGCTCTGAAGCCAGGGTTTATCTATCATCTATTCGCGGGGGCGACAAGAGGAGGGACGAACGCCGCGCTCCGGGTTAATCCCGCAGGGGTCTCCCGGGTTAGACAATCAAGGCCGGAGTCGTTACGCTCTCCGCAATCCGAACAAGGCCGAATCAGATGCGCATCTGGACGATTCATCCGCAGTACCTGGACACGAAAGGCTTGCTGGCTCTCTGGCGAGAGACGCTGCTGGCGCAGAAGGTCCTCCGGGGCGAAACCGCAGGGTACAGGAATCACCCGCAGTTGCAGCGGTTCAGGATGCAGCGTGACCCGGCGGGCGCTGTCGGGAAGTACCTGCAACTCGTCTACGAAGAGGCGACCGGCAGGGGCTATAACTTCAACCGCGAGAAGATCGAGACGATTGATTCCGGCTCGCGGATAGAGTGCGGGCGGGGACAGCTCCTCTACGAGTGGAATCATTTGAAAGAGAAGCTCAGGGCGAGAGATGCCCGCAGGTATCTGGACATCAAAGAGATCGCGGAGCCGCAAGCCCACCCGCTGTTCGTCATCGTCGCGGGCGGCGTCGAAGCCTGGGAAATAGTCGGCGCGGGCAGTCTTTGAAAAGCGGCGCGGGCAGCCGTCGAAAAGCGTCCGGGGAGTTTCTGGAGACGGCCGACGCGCCTGGTGCGCGCCCCATGCGTGATGGCGCGGCTCGGCTTTAAAACAGAAAGGGGGCGCTCGCTCGAAGCGTCCCCTTCTCCGTGTTTGCGGTTTATGTTTGCGGCTTAACGCTCTGGCGGCTCAGAGCCCGCGATACTGGAGCGTCAGGGCCTCCATGCGTGCCGACTGGCCGTCGGTCAGCTTGTACATGCAGGGGTCGTCCGAGTAGTCCATGAAGTTGTCAATCGGGTCAACTCCGGCGGCCGGGCAGGTGTCGCGGCCCGTCGGGCAGTTAAAGGCAGGGGAACGCTCGGCCGGGGTGTCGGCGACAAAGTCGTTATAGACGGCCGCGCAGCCACCCTGGAAAGTGTGGAAGA
>DASVWH010000157.1:0-20674 GCA_036389715.1 Pyrinomonadaceae bacterium
GACGCCTTCGTCTCGGGCGTCGGCACGGGCGGGACCATCGCAGGCGTCGGCCAGATTCTCAAAGAGCGCATCGGCCCGCAGGTTCAAATCATCGCCGTCGAGCCCACTTCATCGCCGGTGCTTTCGGGCGGCGCTCCCGGCCCGAACAAGATTCAGGGCATCGGGGCGGGCTTCGTCCCGCGCAACTACGACCCGTCGGTCGTTGACCGTGTGATTCAGGTTGATTACAACGACTCGCTTGAGATGGCGCGCCGCCTGGCCCGCGAGGAAGGCATCTTCTGCGGCATCTCTTCGGGCGCAATCACCTGGGCCGCGCGAGAGGTTGCGCGCGATCTCGGCGCGGGCAAGCGCGTCCTCTCGATCATCTGCGACTTCGGCGAACGCTATCTCTCACACGAGCTGTTTGAAACCGCCGGACAGTAAGCACACGTTAGGAAGTGCGAAGCAGGAGGGCGGAAAGATTGACGATTCGGCTTGAATAGTCATGCTTTCCGCCCTCCTGCTTCAGCCTTCATCCTTGCCCGTCGTCATCCCGCGTCTTCTCTGATGAGCGAAACGAACACGGCCAGAATTTGCATTCCCGTCTGCGAAGAGCGTGCCTCGGGGCTGCGCGCGGCGATAGAGCGCGCCGCGCCGCTGGCCGACCTCGTCGAGCTGCGGCTGGACTATCTACAGGGCAGCGAACTCTTCAAGGCCATGAGCAACCTGCCCGCCCTGATTAACGCTTGCCCGCGCCCCGTCGTCGTCACGCTCAGGCCCGTCGAGCAGGGCGGGCGGCGCGAGATGGACAACCTGACGCGCATCATCTTCTGGGGCGAGCATTTCCTCTACGGCAAATCCTACATTGACTTCGCAGACATCGAGCTGGACCTCGCGCTCTTCTTTCGCCAGCGAGAGCAGGACGAGAAGAAGCAGCTCCTCGACTGGGATCGCGTCATCTGTTCGCACCACGACTTCGCGGGCGTCCCCGCCGACCTGGAGAAAATCTACGAGCGGATGGCGACGACGCCCGCGCGCATCCTGAAGATAGCCGTCGGCGCACATGATGCGACCGATTGTCTGCCCGTCTTTCGCCTGCTCGAACGCGCGCGGCTCGACGGGCGAGAGCTGATCGCGCTGGCGATGAATGAGGCTGGAGTGGCGACGAGAATCCTCGGCCCGTCGCGCGGCGCGTTCATGACATACGGCGCGCCCGATGTGGGGCCGTCGAGCGCGCCGGGCCAGGCGAGCGCGAGAGACCTCAGAGAGCTTTACAGAGTTGACCGGCTCGACGGTCAAACGCAGATCATGGGGCTCGTCGGCTCTCCCGTCACGCATTCCATCTCGCCGCAACTGCACAACGCAGCCTTCGCCGCGCTCGGCATCAATGCCGTCTACATTCCGTTCGAGGTTCGAGACGCGGGCGAGTTTATCCGGCGCATGGCGCACCCGCGTTCACGCGAGGCGGGCTTGAGCCTGCGCGGCCTGAGCGTCACCGCGCCGCATAAGAGCGCGGTCATGGAGCACCTCGACCAGGTCGAGACGGCGGCCCTTGAAATCGGTGCGGTCAATACCATCCTGATTAAAGACGGGGAGCTGCGCGGCTCCAACACGGATGCGGCGGCGCTCATCGCGCCCCTTCTTGAGAAAGGCTTGAGCTTACAGAAGGCCCGCTGCGCCGTCATCGGGGCGGGCGGCGCGGCACGCTCGGCACTCTGGAGCTTGCGCCGCGCAGGAGCGCAAGTCACACTCTTGGCCCGCGACGAAGAGAAGGCGCATCACGTCGTCGAAAAGCTCGGCGGCGATTGCCGCAAGCTCGACGGCGCATCCTTTTCGGGCTATGACCTGGTTGTGAACGCGACGCCGCTCGGGACGCACGGCCTGGCCGAAGAGGAAACGCCCGCGCTCGCTGGCCAGCTTCGCGGCGTGAGTCTTGTGTATGATCTCGTTTACAACCCGGCCGAGACGCGTTTCATGCGCGAAGCCGTCGAGGCCGGGAGCGACTGTATCGGCGGTCTCGGGATGCTCGTCGCACAGGCGGCCGCACAGTTCAAGCTCTGGACCGGCCGCGATGCGCCGCTCGATGTCATGAAGGAGGCGGCCGGGCGCGCGCTGGCAGGGTGGGCAGGCTAACGCGCCCATCTTTCCAGGCAGCTTTCGAGGGCTCGCGCCGACTTGCGGACGGCGGCATCTAATCTGCGGATGACATCCAATATTCGGAATGCCACATCTCAGGTTGTTCAAGGCAGGCACGGGAAAATCGTCTCCTATGATTGAGCGTTACAGCAGGCAGATTCTTTTTGAAGGCATCGGCGAAGCGGGCCAGCGGCGGCTGCTCGACTCGCGCGCCCTGATTATCGGCTGCGGCGCGCTCGGCACGGCGCAGGCGGAGGCCCTGGCGCGTGCCGGTGTCGGGCGTCTGCGCATCGTTGACCGCGATTTCGTAGAGGCTTCCAACCTGCAACGACAAACGATGTTCACGGAGGAGGACGCGCGTGAGCGTCTGCCGAAGGCCGTGGCCTGCGCGAGCCATCTAGGGGCGATTAACTCCGAAGTCGAGACCGAGGCGGAAGTCATGGATGTCAATCATTCCAACGTCGAGCGGCTCGTCAGGGGCTGCGACGTGGTGCTTGACGGGACGGACAATTTTGCGACGCGCTACCTGATTAACGATGCCTGCGTTAAGCATGGGGCCAACTGGGTCTACGGCGCGGCCGTCGGCTCATACGGCGTGACGATGACGGTGCGGCCGGGCCTGGCGCCCTGCCTCCGCTGCGTCTTTGAAGAAGCCCCCCCGGCCGGGAGCGCCCAGACGTGTGATACGGCGGGCGTCATCATGCCGATCATCTCGGTCGTCGCGGCCGTGCAGGTGACGGAGGCTCTCAAGCTGCTGACGGGCCAGTTGGAAAGCCTGCACGGCTCGCTGATGCAGTTCGACCTCTGGCGAAATGAGTGGCGACGAATCAGGCTGGGCGAGAGGACGCCCGGGTGTCCGACGTGCGGCCTCGGCCGCTACGAGACGCTCGAAGCCGCGGCGGGCGATTTCGCCGTCGCTCTCTGCGGACGCAACGCCGTCCAGGTCAACCCGCAACGCTCGACGCAGCTTGACCTGCCGCGGCTGGCCGAGCGCCTGCGCGCCGCCGGAGAGGTGCAGGTCAACCCCTACCTGCTGCGCCTCAGGGCGGGCGAATACGAGCTGACGGTGTTTCAGGATGCGCGCGCCATCATCCGCGGGACGGACGAAGTGGCGATGGCCCGCTCGCTCTATGCCAGGTATATCGGCAATTAGGCGCGACGGCCCCGCGCGCAAAGGCATCGCGTTGTTTCCCGTGGCACAGGCTTTCGGGTTATCATTTACGACGGTTCTCCCCGGCAATTTCCGTCAGACTTCTCTATTTGAGGAAGGATGACGGAAAAACTTTTGTTCGACTTCTAATCGGCCCTGGGCGTCGGCGCGCGCCGTCGAATCGGTCGGCACTGCGCCTGACGATAACCTGGCAGCATTCTCTCGATGACTAAACAAACTCTACTCAAACGCATCGCGGCCTCGTTGATACTTTTAACCTGCTGGGCGGGCCTGACGAACGAAGCGCTCGGGGGCGATCCGGTAATCTGGGAGACCAGTTCCAGGTCGGAGCTGCTGCGCGGTGAGGCGCGCGGGATTTCCGTGACCGATACGGGAGTGTTGATGCTCGCGCCGCGCTTTACGCAGATGTTCAATACGGACCAGCCCTACGTCTGGTCGAGTACGACGGATGCGGCGGGCAATATTTATCTGGGCACGGGGCACGACGGGCGGCTCTATCGCGTCGGCGCGGACGGGCGCGGCGCGCTCCTTTACGATGCGGCGGAGCTGGACGTGACGGCGCTCGCAGTCGGCCGCGACGGGGCCATTTACGCGGGCACGTCTCCCGACGGGAAAGTTTATCGTATCGGCGCGGACTCGAAGGCCGAGGTCTACTTCGACCCGCCGGATAAGTATATCTGGGCGCTGGCCGTGCTGGCGGACGGGCAACTGGCGGTCGGGACGGGCGATAACGGCAAGCTCTATCGCGTCGGCGCGGCGGGCGCAAAGCCCGAAGTGTCGCTGCTCGTAGACACCAACGAAACGCACGTTATCTCGCTGGCCGTTGACGCCAGAGGACAGTTGATCGCCGGGACGGACCCCGGCGGGCTGGTCCTGCGAGTCTCGCCCGACGGCAAGGCGTTCGCGCTCTTTGATGCGCCGCTGCGCGAGATACACACGCTTGCGCCTGCGCCCGACGGCTCGGTCTACGCGCTCGGCTTGAGCGATGCGGCTTCGGCCCCGCGCGGCATGAGCGCGCCCGCGCCGCAAACGTCCGACCCGTCCGGCGGACAGGGGAGCGCGACCGTGACCATCACTTCGATTGACGAAAGCGGCGCGCCGCTGCAATCGCAATCTGCGGGCGGGCGCAGCCGCAACGATCTCTCGAACGCCCGAAGCGCAGTCTTTCGCATCCTGCCCGACGGCGGCACGGACATCCTCTGGAGTTCTCCTTCCATCACGGCTTTCTCGATAGCGCCCCTGCCGCAGGGCGGCGGCGTGCTGGTCGGGACCGCCGACAAGGGGCGCATCTATTCCGTCACGGACGACGCGCGCGACACATTACTGCTGCAATCCACGGAGGGGCAGATTTCGACTTTCGTCGCACGCGGGCGCGAGGTCTTCGCCGCGACGAGTAATCAGGGCAAGCTCTTTCGCTTCGGCTCGGAAGTGGTCAGCGACGGGACATACGAATCGCCCGTCCGCGATGCCAAGCTGGTCGCCTCCTGGGGACGCATCTGGTGGCGCGGGCAGGGCGCGGTCGAAGTGCAGACGCGGACCGGCAATAACGAGCGGCCGGACGTTACCTGGAGCGAGTGGAGCCCGTCTTACCGCGACCCGCTGGGCGCGCAGATAGCGAGCCCGCGCGCTCGCTTCATCCAGTGGCGCGCCGTCCTGCGTGCGCCCGCGAGCGGCGCTGAGACGCGGATGGAGGATGTCAGCATAGCCTATCTGCCGCGCAACGTGAGGCCGGAAGTCCTCTCTATCTCGACGCTGCCGGTCGGCGTCGGCTTGCAGCAGATGGTGCAGATGCAGGCCGACCCGAACATAGAGTCTTCGGGCCTCGACCCGAATCTTTTCGGCGCTGCCGTCCAGACTCCGCCGCGTCGCATCTACCAGCGCGGCGCGCGTTCCCTGCAATGGCAGGCCGAAGACCGCAACGGCGACACGCTCGAATACGCCATCTACTATCGCTCGCTCAACGAGAGCGCCTTCCGCCTCTTGAAGGATAAGGTGCGAGACAACTTCTACACTGTGGACGGCGCGGCGCTGCCCGACGGGCGCTACATTTTCAGGGTCGTGGCCACGGATGCGCCCGACAATTCGGGCGACCAGGCACTGACAGGCGAGCGCACCAGCGAGCCTGTGGATATAGACAATACGCCGCCCGTGGCGCGCGTCGCAGGCCAGCCCCAGCTCGCCGGAGACCGTCTTCGCGTCGCCTTTGAAGTCGAGGACGCGACGGGTATGATTAGGCGCGCCGACGTGAGCGTGGACGGAGCGGCGTGGCGCACCGTCTTTCCCGAAGACGGGATAGCCGACAGCCCGCGCGAGCGTTACTCGCTGGAGCTGCCCGTCCCGGGCGCGGGCGAGCACACCGTTTCCCTGCGCGTCTTTGACATGAGCGGAAATGTGGGAAGTATAAGAACTTCCGTGCGTCGCTGAAGGCAAACCGGGGGGCGCGAAGAGCATCATAATTGGTGCACGATACGGTGCGAGCCCCGTCCGAAAGCGTGCGCGGTCCGGGAGCGGCTTTAAAGTATTGACCGGAAAAGCTGGACGGAAAAGGGTGGCCTCGCGTGGCACCCGTCTTGCTACGTTTAAGAGCGGCGCGTTTCTTCTCTCCCTCCCATGCGCGCTCATGTGAAATGAACATGAGGAGGCCACAAGATCATTATGAAACAGTTAAAGCGAATGTTAATGGCAGCGATCATGGGCTGCGTCGTTGCTGCCGGAGCATTCGCGCAGGATCAGAAGAACGCCCCGAAGCCGCCGCCAAAAGAAGACACGACAAGGGTTAAGGTGGAGCCGAAAACTCCGCCGCCCGATCAGGGGCAAAGAGGTGGGGGCGGCGATAAAAAAAAGCCCTGAAGCAGCTCTTAAGCAGCTTCTCGCTCAATTTCGGTAGTTGATGAAACCCGCGCAAAAGTTGGTCAAAAGCGCGGGTTTCATCGCTTTTAAAGGATTAACCAGGCGTCAGGCATCGAAAACAGGGGGTCTTTAAAAAGAGTATGCAAGCTCGGCGGACAGCTATCTACCTGATTCTCACAGTGCTCGTTTTATCCGGCGGATTACGGCCGGGGGCTCTGGCCTCGCCGTTTGCCGCCCAGGGCAATACGGAGCAGCGGCTGGTGGCGCGCGCCAGGCAGGTCACCGGGGATGATTTTCCGATTTCGACCAGAACGCCGCGCGGCGCGAGGGTCTTTGCCCGCCTGGAGCCGCGCGCCGAGGTCCTGCGCGCGATTGACGGCGGGCTGACCGAGCTTTTCAGTATCGCGCGGCGTCATGGATACGTCGCGCGGCTCAACTATACGGACTACACGATTTTCATCGCCCGCGCCGACCGGACCAGGGACAGCAGCGGCGCTTATTCGCCGGACATCGCCGTCGGGGCGGGCCAGTATGCCGGGAGCGGCTACGATCAGGGCGGCTACATTTATGCGGCCGGGATGGTGCTGGCCTTCAACCCCTGCGTCTTCGTCGTCGCCGAGCACGAACGCGACGTGGCGCGCATCGCTAACGTCGTCCGCTACGAGGGCGAGCACCTGGTCCTCTACCATAACGACCGTCGGCTCTACGAAAAGACCGCGGATCACAGCAGGGGCGGCGGCCACCCGATTCTTCAGTAACGGCCCCGGCCAGTACCAGCCCCGGCAAATTTCCAGCGCCCGGAGCCGCTACGTCCCGGCCCCCGGCCCTTTCATCACAAAAATCTTGACGCTCTCCGAGGCCCGCCTGCCTAATCCCCGGGCTTGAAACAACTGCGCCATCCCGTGCGTTCTGTTTAATGTGCGCCTCATTCTTTTGAGCCACCCGAAAGAGCAACCGTCAGGGCCGGAGTCTGAGTTTCCGAGTCATGGATAAGAAGCATCTCTTTGCGGACAGCCGGGGCGCAGGCTTATGGCACAAGCGGGGGGTGCGCCTGGCCCTCATCTGGGGCATCTGGACGCTCGTCGGACTAATCTTTACGAGCCAATTTTATTTCACCGGATTCCGCTCCGAGCGCCCTGTAGAGTTTACACGGGCGCTCTACGCGCAGATGACCTGGAGCTATCTCTGGGCGCTGGCGACGCCGCTGATACTCTATTTAGCCATGCGCTTTCCCATCGAGCGGCGCGGCTGGCTGAAGAATCTGCTGGCCCACCTTTTGTTCAGCACCACCTTGAGCGTGCTGGTCAACGGGACGGGGCAGATTCTCTACTATCTCAACTACGGCTGGCGGGCAGGCAGGGCCTACCAGTTCTCGGCCACGCTGCGGCACATCGTCGATAATTCGAGCGAGGGCGCGGGGATTTACCTGCTGATCGTCTTCATCAGCTACGCCTTCACCTATTACAACCGCTACCGCCAGGGAGAATTGAGGGCGTCGCGTCTCGAAGCACAGCTTTCGCAGGCACAGTTGCAGGCCCTCAAGATGCAGCTTCACCCGCACTTTCTCTTTAACACGCTGCACTCCATCTCGGCCTTGCTCAACCGCGACACAGAGGCCGCGCGGCAGATGATTACGCGGCTCGGCGATTTTCTGCGCCTCACGCTGGAGAATTCGGGCACGCAGGAAGTCTCGCTGCAACAGGAGATGGAATTCCTCAAATGCTACCTGGAGATTGAGCGGATGCGCTTTCGCGACCGTCTCTCGACCTCCGTCCTGATCGAACCGGCGGCGCTGGCCGCACGCGTCCCCAACCTGATTCTGCAACCCATCGTCGAAAACGCCATCCGCCACGGCATCGCCCCTTACTCGACTCCCGGCCAGATTGAAATTCAAGCGAAACAAGAGAATGGCCGTCTTCGTATACGAGTCCGAGATAATGGGCCCGGGCTGCCCTTGAACCGAAGCACCGGAAACCTCTTTCAGAAGGGGCTCGGACTGGCGAACACTCAGACGCGGCTTGACCGGCTCTACGGAGCCGCTCATCGCTTTGAGCTGGCCAACGCTCCGGGCGGGGGGTTGATGGTGACTTTGGAATTCCCATCTAAAACTGAAACTGAGACGGATTCGAGCCTCTCCGCCGGGTTGTAGCGGAACTCGTTCGGCCGACACGGCGACGCTCGAATTTTCGCCACGAAAGCGAGCGCCGCGGTGTTTTCGCAGGGAGGGGATAACTCTCTCCGAACGAGGCTCGCAGCATTGCCATAAAGGAAGACCAGATGGTGGAAGCAACGCGCATCCGTGTCCTGATCGTGGACGACGAACCGCTGGCGCGCTCGATAATTTGCGAGATGCTCAGGGACGACCCGGAAGCGGAGATCGTCGGCGAGTCCGTCAACGGGCTCGAAGCCATCGAGGCCATCAAGCTGCACTCGCCGGACCTCATCTTTCTCGACGTGCAGATGCCGGAAATCGGAGGCTTTGAAGTTCTGGAGTCTTTCGATAACGGCGGCAGGCCGCACGTCATCTTCATCACGGCTTACGACCAGTACGCCGTGCGCGCCTTCGAGGTGCACGCCCTCGATTACCTGATGAAGCCCTTCGACCGCGAGCGGTTCGAGGACGCCTGGCGGCACGCCAAGACGCGGATTCTGCGCGACCGCAACGGGAGCCTGGACCAGCGCATCGTGGCCTTGCTCGAAGAGTTGAAGGCCGAGTCGAAATATATCGAGCGGCTGGTCATCAAGTCCAGCGGACGCGTCTTCTTTCTCGACACGGAAGATATTGACTGGATTCAGGCCGAGGGTAATTACGTCTCCGTTCACAGCGGCAAGAAGTCTCACCTCTTGCGAGAGCCCATCAGCCGGCTCGAAACCCAGCTCGACCCGAAGAAATTCCTCCGCATACACCGCTCGGCCATCGTCAGGATAGACCGCATCCGCGAGCTTCAGCCCTGGTTTCACGGCGAATATCACGTCCTCCTGCACGACGGTACGCAGCTCACGCTCTCTCGCAACTACAGGGAGAACCTGCAAACGGCTCTGGGTAAAATCCTGTAAATTCGCTCCTCATCCATCCTTCAGGCCGATTCACACCAGGCACTGTCCCGTCCGTCACAAAACCCGGCTGAGCCCTCGTCCCCGTGCGTATAAGCTATCGCCGGGCGGAGTCTCGAAAAGCGGCCCACGCTCTGCGGCGCGACTACGGGCAACCGCCAAGGGTTGTCGAATCATTCTCTTTGGATTGCAGGAAAGCAGAAACATCTCGCAGGTAAAGCTGCCCGCGTCTGTTTTTTTCGGGAGGCGGAAATGTCAGGGAACAAGGCATGGGAACAGAAAGATATCAGATTGCTGAGCGGCACGGGCGCGAGCCCCGCCGTGGAGCAGGCTGCTTCGACCGACAAGATCAAAACGCTCAGACGCCTGGCCCTCAACTTGATGAGGGAGGTCGTCTCGCTCAACGAAGTCCAGTTCGTTGATCTCAGAAACGGCGTGGACTTTTACGACGAAGTGCGCCGCTTCGAGATTAATCTGATTCAGCGCGCGCTGGAACAGACAGGCGGCAACCAGGTCCGCGCCGCCCGGATGCTCGGCCTGAAGGTCACGACTCTCAACACCAAGATCAAGAATTACGGCATCCATCCAGAGTCTATGCAGGAGCAGTACGCCGTGCCTGACCCCGGCGAAAGCGACCTGCGCAAACACGCCTGAGACGACCCGCTATTCTCCATCCAAGCCGTTTCAACTTTGAGGCGAGCAGGATGCCCCGGCGTCTTGCTCGCCTCAAAGTTCGTTAATTCGATCAAGAGCGGATACGAAATTTCGTAAGCCTGTAGAGAGTCGGCCGCGCTGCCCCGTGCGTTCATCCGAAGGCATCAAGATTCTCGTTCACGATTATCCAAATCTCGCAAGATTTTCCCTCGACGGCTGGACCACCGCGCGCGACCGGACGCGGAAAAGCACGGCCCACAATCAAGCCCGAAATCCCGGCACGGTCATTGCGCACCATCAAGCAGAGCGGTGAAAGACGGCATCCGGCCGCTTACGAAATCTCGTAAGCCGCCCCCGGTTCGCCGCTTCGAGGCCATCTTTGTGAGCCCGTTTTGCAGGCTCACAAAGGAGCTCGGGCCGTGGATATTGCGAGCAGCGGATAACGCGGGCGTCTTGAGGCCGAGCTGCCGGGAGTTTCAAAAAAACAGTTCACAGATTTTCAGGGAGAGAGAGTTATGAAAAGAAGTAGATATATGTTTGCGACGGCGCTGCTGATGCTGCTCGTCCTGGGCCAGGCGGCTATGGCGCAAACCAGCAAGGGGTTCATTGTCGGCAACGCGGCCGATCCGAACGGGGCGGGAATCGCCGGAGCGGCCGTGAAAATCACGAACAAAGAGACGGGCGTGACGCGCGAGACTGTGACGCAGTCCGACGGCAGCTTCCGGCTCGACGCCGTAGACCCGGGCACTTACACGGTCGAGGTCAGCCAGACCGGCTTTAAGACTTCGCGCCGCGAGGAAGTGGTCGTCGCGGCTTCGCAGACCGTTGACGCGCAGTTCCAGCTTGAGATCGGCAACCCGACCGAAGAGGTGACGGTGACGGCGCAATCGGACGTGGTCTTGCAGACGCAGGACGGCGCTCGCGTCAACACGCTCAACCGTCGCGAGATTACGGAGCTGCCCGTCGCCGGGCTCAATCCCGTCAACCTGGTCTTCACGCTGCCGGGCGTCGTTGACCCCGGAAACCTGTCGAGCGGTTTCGTCCAGGGCACGGAATTTTCCGTCAACGGGCTGCGCCCGCGCGCCAACAACCAGTTAATTGACGGGCTCGACAACAACGACAACCTGATTCAGGGCCAGAGCTACCAGCCGACGGTCCGCGACGGCTATGACGAAGTGACGATTCTCACTTCCAATTACTCTGCCGAGTACGGGCGCGCGGGCGGCGCTGTGGCCAACGTCATCACGCGCAGCGGGACCAACGAATTTCACGGCTCGGCCTACGACATCCTGACCAACAGCGTCTTCTCTGCGCTGACGCCCGGGCAAAAGCGGCGCGGCCTGACCAAAGTTCCCGTCGAGATCGAGAACACCCTCGGGTTCTCTTTCGGCGGGCCGCTCGTCAAGAACAAGCTCTTCTTCTTCGGGACGTTCCAGGCGGACCTCTTCCGCTCGACGGCGGAAGCGACGGCGGTCGTGCCAACGGCGGCGGGCTTCGCACAATTGCGTGCGCTCTTTCCCGCCGGGACGAGCGCGAATCTGGACCGCTACCTCGGCTTTGTCGGCAATAACCGGGGCGTTACGGACCCGTTTCTGGTTGAGCTGGGCGGCGGGCGGCCCGACATCGAATTCGGGACCGTCTCGCGCTCTTCGCCGCAGCCGGTCAATACCTACGACTACATCACGCGCGTTGATTGGACGCCGAACGTGAAAGACAGCTTCGCCTTCCGTTATCTCTCGACCGACCAGATTTACACCAACCAGTTTCCGACCGTCTTCGAGGGATTCGAGCTGGACGTGCCGAGCCTGACGCAGAATTTCTACATGAACTACACGCGGACCATCTCGCCGCGCGCGACCAACGAGTTTCGCTTCGGGTACGCGCGGACCAACGTGATTTTCGGCGCGCGCAACGAGGCAGCCCTGAGCGCGGGGCCGCAAATCTCCTTCGGCTCGAACCCGATTTCGAGCTTCGGCTTCCCCGCCGGCTTCCCGCAGGGACGCATCTTCAACAACTACCAGTTGCAGGACACAGTCACCTACACCATCGGCAATCACACGATCCGCGCGGGCGGCGACATAGTCTTCCAGCGGGCCAAGTCGCTCGAACTGATTAATTCACGCGGCACGCTAACCTTCACCTCGGGCGGCGGCTTCTCGGACTTCGGTAACTTCGTTGACGCCTTCTCCGGCACGGAAGGAGAGTTCGGGAGCATCCAGATCGGGGCCGATGTCAACTATCCGAACTCCAGCCAGCAGGCCTACTTCGTCAACGACCAGTGGCGCATGCGCGAGAACCTGACCTTGAATCTTGGACTCCGCTACGAGAATTACGGGACGCCCTCCAATGTCCTGCCCTTCCCGGCCTTCGCTGGCTTCAACGTGCCTTTCAACACGCGGGCCGAGCAGCAGCGCGACAATAACAACTTCGCGCCGCGTTTTAGCTTCGCCTACACGCCGCGCTTCGCCCGCTGGCTCTTCGGCCAAGAGAGAACGGTCATTCGCGGCGGCTTTGCCGCCAACTACGACCTCTTCTTCAACAACATCCTGAGCAACACGGCGGTCGCTTCGCCCAATGTTTTCAGCGCCAACACGTTCGGCTCGACCGTCGGCGGGCGCGGTTTTCCGAACGCGACGGCCGCGTCTCTGCCGACTTCGGGCACGCTCAACCCGCTTTCCAGCGTGACCACCATCGTCCCGGACCTGCGTAACCCGCTGACCTACGTCTGGAACTTCGGCGTCCAGCGCGAGCTGCCTTTCGGCATGATCGTGGACGCGGCCTACGTCGGCTCGCGCGGGACCGGCCTCTTCATTAACGAGGAGCTGAACCCGCGCATCAACGGCGCGCGCGTACACCCGGACCGCGGCTCGATCTTAGCGCGGACCAACGGCGGAGATTCCATCTACCATTCGTTGCAGGCACGCATCGAGCGCGGCTTTCGCAACGGGCTGCTCTTCCGTTTCGCCTACACCTTCTCGAAGGCCATCGACACGGTCAACAGCGAGGTCTTCGTCACCTCGGGCGGCAGCACCAGGCCAACGCAGCAATTTGATCGTCGCGCGGACCGCAGCGTGGCGACCTTCAACGTCCCGCATCGCGCCGTGCTCAGTTTCCTTTATGACATCCCGAGCCCGACAGAGCGCGGCTTCCTGAAACAGCTTTTCGGCGGTTTCTCCATTTCCGGCATCTACCGGATTCAGTCCGGCGAGGTCGAGACGCCCTACATCGGCGGCTTCGACATCAACGGCGACGGCAGTGCCTTCAACGACCGTCCGGCGGTCGCCAACCCGAACGCGCCCGCCAACACCGTGGCGTTTTTAGGAGCCCTGTTCGGCGTCCCTTCGCCGACCGGCTACATTGATTTCAACGGCAATCCCGTCAACCTCGGCGACGTTCGCTTCGTCGTTGACCCGGGCATCCGCAACGGGGCCATCGCCGGGCGCAACACCCTGCACGGCGAAAAGGTCAACCGGCTGGACCTCTCGCTCGCGCGTTCTTTCAGGATGCCCTTCACCCCGATGGAGAATGACCGTTTGGAGATTCGGGCGGAGTTCTTCAACGTGACCAATACGCCCAACTTCTCCTTCCAGGTTCCGGGAACTACGGGCCAGGTTTCCGACGGTAACGTTTTCAACGAGTTCTTCAACGACGTGCGCCGCAACGAGGGCACGAGTCGTTCGGGACGCATCCAGATTCGTTACGTCTTCTAGCCGCTCTCGACTTCGAGGGCCGCGGAGCGTGCGCTTGCTCGTTCAAGCACAGGCTCCGCGGCCCTCGCTTTTTTCCTCTCGAATCCAATCGCGGCCGCCCTCTTTCAAAGCGCCCCCTCCCTCTTGTCCATTCATCCATCCTTTCATCTCTGCGCTAATCCGGTATAATCTTTGCGCGGCAAACATTTCAGAGTCTATTTCTTTCCGCCCGCTCAAGGTTCGTCAAACCATCATGAGGCGCAGCGCAAACCGAACGGCTTTAATGACAAAGAGATCGAGCAGGGCTTGGGGCAACGTCTTGAGCAATGCTTTGCTTAATATATCGAGCAGTGCACCGGGCAAGCCGTCAGGCAAGGCATCGGGCGCGGTATTATGCGCCTGCCTGCTCGCCCTCGCTCTCTGTTTGAGCGCCTGTGCGGGCGCGCCCGCGCCGGACCCTGCCGGGCCGCGTGCCAACGAGCCGCCGTACCCGGTGCTGCTCAGGGGGAATGCCGACAAGCGCGCGGCGACGCTGGCCGCCTGGAACAGGCTCATGCACGAAGAGGGCATCACCAACGCCCCTGACCCGGAGTTGCAGCCTGCGACGGCGACGATCAGAAGCCTGCCGCCGCTGGCCGGTCACACACTCTCTCTGCCGAAAGTGGGCGAAGGCGCGACGATGACGGAAGAGGAGTCGCGCGAGGCCCTGCGCCGCTTTATCACCGCGGAGAGCGCACTTGTCGGTGCACAGCCCCAGCAGCTTTCCCTCGTCACGCGCACGGACGGCGCGGACGGCACGCAGACGGCGCGTTACGAGCAGCGCCCCTTCCGCAGCTATCAACTGCGCAATGGTTACGGGATACTTGAGATAACCTTCACGCCGGACCGCCGTATTCTTCAGCTTACGAGCACCTGTATCCCTGACATAGAGCAGCTGCAACGCGCGGGCGCAGGCACTCGTCCCCGGATGAAGGCCGAAGAGGTGGCCGCCTTTATGGTTAATAAACAGTTCACTTACAGGGACGCGGGCGGAGCGGACCATCCCTTTACGGTCGGCCCGGCCGACCAGTTGACCGTGCGCGAGCTGGTCATTTATCCCCTGCCGCGTGCGGCCGATCCGTCCGTGCTGGAGTTTCACCTGGCCTGGGAAATAACGGTCGGGCGCGAGCCCGCTGCGATTAACGTTTACCTCGACGCGGTCACGGATGAAGTCATCGCCGCGCAACAATTTTCCAAATAGGAGACGCCACGCCGCCTTTTAACTTGACCGCACGCCTTTAGAAGCGGCATCCTATCCGACAGATATTTACACTTTTATGGAGCACACTTTTAATGAACTTCGATCCGACGAACAATATTTCGTGGCTCTTCGGTCATCGCGGGAGAGTAGCGGTTTTCATTGACGGCAACAATCTTTTTCACGCGGCACGCTTTCACAATATAGACATTGACTACAACAAGCTCCTGCGTGTTCTGCTCGGCGATGGACGGCTCCTGCGGGCCTTCTTTTACACGGGCGTGGATGTCGGCGCTGAAAGGCAGCAGGGCTTCCTGCTCTGGATGCGGCGCAACGGTTTCCGCGTGGTCCAGAAGGAGCTCAAGACCTTCTACGACGGCACGCGCAAGGCCAACCTAGATGTCGAGATTGCCGTTGACATGCTTTCCCTGGCCGGGCGCTACGACACGGCCGTGCTCGTCTCGGGCGACGAGGATTTCGTTTACGCCGTCAACGCCGTCGCCTATAAGGGCTGCCGCGTCGAGGTCGCAGGCTTCCGCTCGAACACCGCGCCGAAGCTCATTGACGTGGCCGACTACTTCATAGACCTCGGCGAGATTGCCGACAAGGTTCGTAAAGAGTTGCCGCACGGCTCGCACTACCACGAGAGAGACCTGCACGAGGAAGCGGGCGCATCGACCTTCCTGCATAATCACGGCGCGTCCGCACAGTCGAACGGGAGTCCAGACGGCTTTGGCGCGCCGGGGCCGCGCGTTCACCTCGAACCCCAGACCGACGACGAGCTGGAACAGTTTGAGTCGGCCCCGGAATTTATCCGTATCACGGATGAACATTAGAACAGCTGCCGGATGAGCCGCTCCCGAAACCGTCCGGCAGCCTGTATCTATCCTTATGAAAGTCTTTAGTATCGAAGAAGCCAATGCGCTGCTCCCGACGGTGCAGCGCATTCTCCTGACCATTCGGAGCGCGCACCGCCGCTTGATTGCATACAAGGAGGCGGCCAGGCACGCGGCCGAAGGCGCGGAGCAGGGCGGGGGCGGAATGCCCGAAGGCTCGCGCTATGTTTCCCTGCTCGTTGACCTGCTCTCAAGCACGGCCGAGCTGGACGGCCTCGGCGTCCAGCTCAAGGATTACGAGCGCGGCCTGATAGACTTTCCCTCGCTCCGCGACGGGCGCGTCGTCCTTCTCTGCTGGCATCTCGGCGAAGGCGACGAGATTGAATGGTGGCATGATGTCGAGGCCGGTTTCAACGGCAGACAGCCGCTCTAAAACCGCTCTCACGGAAGACCGCCAGGACAGGCATCGCACCCTCCTTCGACGCTCACTTTTCCCATTTCACGGCTTTTCGCCTGTGCCTTTATCTTGTGGCCTCCGGCAAGTCAAATACAGTGTCTGGTATATTTTCTGGTTGACGACTTAAAGTAGCTTCTGATAGTATCCGCCGCGACTCCGCAGTGGGCCAGGGTTTACCAGCTTCGACCCTCGGCCTCAAATGAAACACTTTCAGGTAGCAAGCAGAAGTCTTTGCTGTACCTTTTTACTTTTGCCTTTTTGTGGGAGGCCCTTCTGTTATGCAGTGTCCCTCGTGCCGTGCAGTCTACTCCAACGGCCTGGATATTTGCCCGCGTTGTCAGACGCCGGGAGCCAAATCTTCCTCCGAGCATGAACCCGTCTCCGCCGATCTCAAGCAAGAACAGGCGGCCCCGCCGCCCGCCGCTCAAGCGGTTGAACAGTCTGCGGCTGAAGCTCCCGCCGCTGCCGCCCCGAATTCGACCCTCATCGAATTTCCGGGCGTCTCGCGTGCGTCGCGCCCGCAATGGCGCAAGGAGCTGAGCGAGCGCGTGAGAGAGATTCAGGAACGGCGCGCGCGCGATGCGACGGGCGAAAACGAAGAGGTCAGGCGCAGCCGACCGGAGCAGACGGCGACGGCGGAAGCGGCCGCGCCGCAATTAGGGCTCGTCCCCACACAGGATGCACCGCCCGTCAATCCGATTCTCGCCGCCGCGCTCAAGCGTCTTGAGCGTGCGCGACAGGTCTCTTCCCCCATGCCGCGCACGCGCTCAGGCATGGGCGGCGCTGCCACCGCGGTCGCACGCGTCGCCGAAGAGCAGTATCAAACCGAGGCCAGTTCGGAAGCGGCGGCGCAGGTCTCGCTTGTTGTCCCGGCGACGGTTGAGCCTCAGAGAGAGCAGGCGCGCGAACACACGCTCGTCGTCGTTCCCGCGCAGGTGGCTCCGAAGATTACCCTTCCTGCGGCCAGGCCGCTGCCGAAGCGGGTTATCCCTGAGCCGGGCGATGAACTCGCGGCCGAGCCGCTTGGAACAGAGTTGGCAGAGGCCGCGACGGATGAAGCTCTCTACGATGACCGCGCGCCCGTTGCGTCGCGCATCGCGGGCAGCTTGATAGACCTCGCGGTCGTAGCCTTCGCCTCGTCTCCCTTCGCGGCGATTATCGAATTAACGAACGGCAACTGGGCCGACATGCGTGTCTCGGGCGCGATGGTGGGCATCGTCCTGGTCGTGATGTTTCTCTACCAGACGGCTTCGACTGCCCTGGCCGGGCGGACCTGGGGGATGTCGCTGGTCTCGTTGCGCGCGGTGGATGCCGACACGGGGCTGCCGCCGACGACCCGTCAATCAATCGGTCGCGCGCTCCTCTTCATGTTCTCGCTGGTCACGCTCGGGCTCGGCCTTCTCTACGCGCTGTTTGACGCCGAAGGCCGCACCGCACACGATCACTTCACGCAGACGGCGGTCGTGCGCGAGTAACCTGCATGAATGGAAGACCGCAAGAGGCTCTGCTCTCCTGAACCGGGGCAGGGCCTTTTCTTTCAGCAGGGCGCAGAAGTTATCAACGCCGCCGCCCGGACCCGGCCCGCAGCGGTTTTCAACTCGCCGATCATCGTTCATAATCCATCATCTCTCTATGAACGATCCGACAATCAAGGCCATCGTCGAAGAACTGGCGCCGCTGCTGACGGGTAGAATGCCGGGTAGGATATTCCAGCTCGCGCGCATGGCGCTGGCGCTGGACTTCCGGCCCGGCGACGGGCGCTATCTGTTCATCAGCGTCGAACCGGCGCGGCCTAGAATCCACCTGATAGAAAGGCGCGTTCGTGAGCTTGAGAAACAGTCTGTCGCGCCCTCGCCCTTCGCGCTCGTCCTGCGCAAGCAGCTCGGCGGAGCGACGCTCGGCTCAATCGCCAAGGACGACCGCGACCGTATCGTGCGTCTCTCATTCGACGGGCAGGATGAAGTCGGGAATCCGACGGCGCGAACGCTCGTCGTACAGTTGACCGGGAAGGCATCGAACCTGCTGCTGCTTGACGGGAGCGGGCGCGTTCTGGACACGCTGCGGCCGCCGCGCGGCGAGGGTCAGGAGATAGGCGACCTCTACCGCCCGCCCGCGCCCCAGGCGGCCGGGGCTCCCGAACAGGCGCTCTTTGAACGGGGCCGGTTCAGCACCTATTCGGAGGCGTTAGACGATTACTATCGCGGGCGCGAGGCGGCGCAGGTCTTTGATGCGCGCGCGGCTGCGGCCCTCGCGCAGTTGCGCAAAGAGCTGGCGCAGCACGAGAGGCTTCGTCGCCACCTGGAACGCGACCTCGCGGAGCACGGTGATGCCGCGGAGCATAAAAGAATCGGCGACCTGCTGCTGGCCAACATCGGGACGGCACGGCGCGATGGCCCAATAGTCACGCTGACGGACTATTACGCGGAGGATGCTCCGACGATTGAACTGGAGCTTGACGAAAATTCCACCTTGCAGGAAGAGGCCGCCCGCAGCTTTGCTCGCTACACGAAGGCGCGGCGCGCCGCACAGGAGATAGCACAGCGTCTGGTCATTCTACAAAAAGAGATAGAGGCGCTGGAGGCGCGCCGGGCCGAGCTTGAAGCCATTACGGAGAGGCGCGACGAGGCCGCGCTCGAAGGCTTCGACGGCAAGCCGCAGACGGAGGCCGGAAGGCCGCAGCGGAAGAAGAAGCCTGCGGAGAATATCGCGGGCGTGCGGCGTTATCGCTCATCGGATGGCTACGAGATTCTGGTCGGCAGGGCCGCGCGTGATAACGACCAACTGACATTCCGCATCGCCCGCCCCCATGACCTCTGGCTGCACGCCGCAGACTATGCGGGCTCTCACGTCATCGTGCGAAATCCGACCCGCACCGATATTCCGCATCGCACGATCATCGAAGCCGCGCAACTGGCGGCCGCCTTCAGCCGGGCGCGGCGCGACGCCAAGGTTGATGTCCATTACACGCCCCGCAAATTGATCTCGAAGCCCAGGGGCGCTGTGCCGGGACTGGTCCGCATGTCCGGCTTTCGCTCCATCACGGTCGAGCCGCGCGAGGGCGTCGAGCGCATTTGAAGAGCACGGCGATTAGTAGTGAGCAGTAAGCAGTGAGCAGTAAGCAGTAAGCAGTGAGCAGCAGGAATTAAGCTGTCAGCAGTCGGCGGTAAGCATTGGTGATTAAACAATGAGCGGTGTGTAATAAGCAGTTAGCCGCTAACAGTTGTCAGTAATCGTCGCCGGTGCGGGGCAGCGAAGTGTGGCGGCAGGCAACGGAGTCTCGATCTTCGGTGGGGCTGGCGGCCGTTTCCTCCGCGTGCACATACTTTCGCCACAGCATTAGCATATGTTGGTGTCAGCAGGCAGATTAGTGCTGAACGAATGGCCCTCCAATGATGCTTTCGCGGACAGAGAATGGTCAGCCGCTTTCGCCGACCAGATTTGCGAAGCGCCGCCAGTTCGGTATAATATCCGCCGTCCCTCATACATTCCCCTTTAATTCTTGCATCCGGCCCACTCGTGGGCCGAGCATGACATTTCATTGACGGTAGTTGGAAGGAGACAGTAGGATGGGTATATTCGATCAAATGTTTGGAACCGGCGCGGCAGCCGCAGTCAGCCAGCAAAGTCAGTTTGACCAGCTCAAGCAGAAATACCAGAGCGTGCTGCATACACTCGAACAGGAGAATGTGCGCGTGCAGAATCTTCACGTCGAAAACGGCAAGCTGTTGATTCGCGGCGCTGCACCTTCGGAAGAAGCCAAGAATAAGGTTTGGGATCAGATCAAGGCGGTTGATTCTAATTACGGCGATCTGCAAGCGGAAATCAACGTGGATGCGAGCCAGAGCCATCAGAGCGGGGGAACTTACACGGTCAAGCCGGGCGATTCGCTCTGGAAAATCGCGCAGAATCATCTGGGCGACGGCAATCGCTACATGGAAGTCTTCTATGCCAATCGCGACCAGATGGACTCGCCGAAGTCGGTGATTCATCCGGGCGACGAGCTGAAGCTGCCGCCGAAATAGGGCGCGCCCAGGTTTCGGATAAGTACTAAGCCTCGCAAAGCGGCTGTCACGCGCAAGTTCAGATGTGGCAGCCGCTTCTTGCTTTCCCGCCAGCCTTGAGTTGAGAATGGATGCATGAGTTCACCAGGCAGAGATGAGCACGACCGCTCGGCGGAGCTTTTCGCTCGCGCCGTCGAGTTGATTCCGGGCGGAGTCAATTCACCCGTCCGGGCTTTTCGCGGCGTCGGCGGAACCCCGCGCTTTATCAGGAGCGCACAGGGCGCGACGCTGACAGACGTTGACGGCCAAACTTACATAGACTATGTCGGCTCCTGGGGGCCGATGATTCTGGGCCACGCGGACGCCGAAGTGCTGGACGCGCTCAAAGAAGCGATGCTGCGCGGCACGAGCTATGGCGCGCCGACCGAGCTTGAGATCGAAGTCGCCGAAGAGATCATCAACGCCGTCCCCTCCATCGAGATGGTGCGGATGGTCAACAGCGGGACGGAAGCCACGATGTCCGCCATCCGGCTGGCGAGAGGCGTCACAGGGCGCGACAAGCTGGTCAAGTTCGAGGGCTGCTATCACGGGCACGGCGACAGCCTGCTGG